>JACDEG010000100.1:3490-14658 GCA_013816505.1 Pyrinomonadaceae bacterium
ATATCTCATCGGAGCATTCGTACTGTGTGGTACAAGGATGCGACTCAGATGCCGTTCAATCGCTCCACACTTAAATGGCATCTGAATCGCTTGTTATGTGTGGGTCGTGCCATTCAATCTTTTATTCCTTTTTTCGTAATACAGTGCCACTCCTGACAGAATGATTGCACAAACGGGCCAAGCACCTAAAAATATCAATGGAACAGCCTCTCGACCTTCACGCACGATCCCGTAAAGCATAAAAGCAACGATGATGAAGTTGTACGTTATAGTGAAAAGCCACATCGTTTCAGGATTTAGCACTATGTCATCCCGTGAGTACCTTCTGAAGCACCAAAGTAAGAAACATCCAAAAACAGAGAATATGAGCATGGTGAGTACAATTAGAGCTTCAATAATGTCATGGAACCGAAAATTGGTGATTCCTGAAAACACTCCGCCAACCAAAGCAACCGCCAGAAAAGCCATGCCTAACGAACCGGGAATCAGAAGCACGTAATCGATTATCTCAAACAAGCGCGCAATCTTTTTAGTAGTTTTCCGACTCATAGCCAATACACCAAATAGTGGGGCGAAACATATAACGCTGCGGATAAGCTGCTGCTTGAAAGCAATGCGAATAAATATTCAGATCGAATGCTTGTCAGGCGCGGCGTACCTTACCAGATTTCCACAGCTAAACTTTCAACATTGCTGAAGTGTCCATCGCGGGTCGCTACTATCAAGCCATGTTGTTTGGCGATTGCTGCAATCCATATATCATTCTCTGGAATGGGCTTCCCCTTTGCACGCAGCCCAGCCTTGATCTCTCCATATTGCCGTGCCGTTTCCGTGTCGCACATCAGTATCGTGTTGTGTACTGCAAACTCCTCCATACGTTCAAGGTTAGCTTTCACCCGAGTTGATTTATGCGCACCATAACAAAGTTCACCCAGCACTGTGACAGGTACGAATACTTCCGCCGCATCAGCGATACGGATTAGTACAGCGGTGTCCTTTGCGAAAATGGCAATTACGATGTTCGTGTCGAGAAGAAATCTACCACTCATCTACATTGACCTGTTCGCAATCTTCTTCTATGGCTTGGGCTATCAGGTGAAGATCATCCGGTTCAATCGTTCCAGCAAATCTGAGCAGTTTCTCACCTGCGACTCCGGTCGGTGTAGCGATAGCGCGGATGAAATTTAACACCTGTTGCTGCTTCTCAAGGGGCAACTTGTCCAGGCGGATAAAGATTTCTTTCTCGATTGCTTGGTCCATTACAAGAACTCTCCTTTAAAACGTATGCTGGCTTCTTATTCTATATGCCAACAGAGCAAGCGCCCGAACGCTGCGGATAAGCTGCTGTTGGAAAGCAAAGCTGTCAGGGCGGTCAGCTTCATTCGCCGCGTTGTGCGGCTCGACACTTCAAGCCCTTCGGTAATCTTCCCGCTTCAAGCTCCAATGCCATATTTCACCGTCATCCGGGTCCTGTACCGCTCCCACATACTTCATTCCCACTTTCTCTAACACTCTCGTCGAGGCATTTCTCTCCGCCAGCGTATGTGCGTCAACTATCCTGATGTGTGAATGCGAGAAAGCATAATCAATGAGTCCTTGCGCTGCTTCCTTTGCCAGCCCCCGACCCCGGTAGGCAGGAATAATCGCATAGCCGATTTCTACCATACCCATTTCATTTGCTTCGCCCTTGTATCCACCGGGACCAATCAGCACACTATCTTTGACGTGAATAAAAAGGTACATCCACCAGCCCAGCACGTCCGGGTTAGCTTTCAGATATTCATAGCTAAAGCGCATCGCTTCAATACCGGCTACGCCGGGGAAATCAAACCAATCATCGGGTACAGTCACACCAAGTATCTGCTCAAGTTGCCTTGGGTCTTTTAAGATCGCCTCAAAGTGCTTCAACTCACACGGGACGAGTTTAAGATTTGTGGTTTCAATCATGGTTTTCTTTGACGGACGCACAACGCCAAGATTTTGGGTGCCGAGGATTTCGCTTCACACTCGCTAAATAAGCATCTGCGGCACGCACAAACTCAAGCCCTAAACCTTCACTTTTCTCTTGATACGAATGGTCGTTTTGTTACGCGCGATACGGGTTCTAAAAGTTCAGTTGTGTTCTCCGTTACACTGTGCCTGTCAACAAGCTGAGTCGCATCAGAAGCACTCAATGCCTTTACTCTCTTTCCAGCGTTTGCTTCAATCTGATCCGTACGTTCAGCGCGGGTTCGATCTATCTTCTGTTGTAGTTTGTAACCAAGATAAAAGTTGATCGTTTGATAGACAGCAACGAGGATGCAACAGAAGGCAGCTAAGAAAAGCATCTGCGTATCGCCGCCGCCCATTAGGATGGATATGATAATGGCGGCAGAGGTCAGAGAAAGCCCGGCGCTCACCGCTTCTAACACTCGTATCTTTTCAATCTTCTCCTCGCGCGTTAGTTTCCTGAATAATCTTCGATGGACAAGCGCATCAATGTCCGGCAGCCACTCACCGCAACGCTTGCAGTAAGATTCGGCACGCTGATTATCAGCACCACACCCCGGACAAAACATAGTTTTCATCATTCCTCAGTTTAGCTCGCGCGCAATCGCCACATCCACTTCGGTGACAGCCAGCAACGAGCGCAGGTCGTGCGGGTTGATGGCGATGAGGAAGCCGCGCTTGCCGCCGTTGATGTAGATTTCGGGAAGCGCGAGGATCGTGCGTTCGACGTAGACCGGTAACTTCGCGCGGGTGCCGAACGGGCTGATGCCGCCGACCATGTAGCCGGTGTGTCGCTGCGCCGTCGCCGCGTCGCACGGCGAGACGGTCTTGACTCCGAGAGCGCGCGCCAGTTGTTTGGTCGAGACTTCGCGGTCGCCATGCATCAACACAATGAGCGACTTCTTCTGCTCGGTCTCCATCACCAGCGTTTTGATGACGGCGTGTTCAGGGACGTTCAACTCGGCGGCGGCGCGGGTGGTGCCGCCGTGATCTTCGTATGCGTAGAGGCGCGGCGCGAAGTCGACATTCTTCCCGCGCAACAGTCGGACGGCGGGCGTGACCGGGTAGTCGGGTTTCTCCATAACTCAATCATGATTGGTGCTGAGGACTGAGGACTGAGTTTAAGCGGGACTGCTTTTGCTCAGTCCTCAGTCCTCATCACTCAGCACTTTACTTTACCTCGTCACTTGAGAAGTCATGTGTCAGATGACTCCTTAATTAAGACTCCTCACACCGAGAACTGATTTTAAGCTAACTTATCCGGTCGCGTGCAAGCTCCGCTCTTCTTCGATTAACGGCGTCGTCACGTCAGATTTGTTCGTTGCGCGGCGGCGCGTCAACAGCACCCCGACGACGATCAGCGCCGCGCCGAACGCTTGCAGCGGGACGGGCCGCTCGCCGAGCAGCGGCCACGCGACGAGCGTCGCCACAAGCGGCGTCACACATGTGTAAACCGCCGTGCGGCTGCCGCCGACTTTGCGCACGCTCGCGTTCCACAGCAGGTACGCGACGACCAGCCCGAACAACGTGGCGTAGGCCAATCCGCCCCACGCGCGGCGGTCGAGTCCACTCCATTCAGTTTTTAGCATTGAGGGCAAGCCCAACAGAATCAGCCCCGGCGTGCCGGTCAGAAGCGTCAGCGCGGTGATGCGCAGCGAAGAGATGTCAGGCGCCAGCGAACGCACCCCCAGCGTGTAAATCGCCCAGCAGACGGTGCCGGCCAGGACCAGCGCGTCGCCCGCGAGCGTGGCGCGTGAGACGCTGAGGCCGCGCGCCGCGACGACCAGCGTGATGCCGAAGAATGCCAGCGCGATGCCGATTGTGACGTGGCGCGTCAGACGCTCGATTTTAAGCAGCGCGCCGAGTAGCGCGACCATCACCGGCGTCGCCGCGACGAACAGGGCGCTGTTCGCCGCCGTCGTTAGTGACAGTCCGGGGATGAAGAGAACCTGATACAGCGTGTTACCAACCACACCCAGCCAAATCAGTTTCCAGAGGGTGTGCGGCGGCAGACTCACACGACCCTCGCGGAACCGGAGGATCAGCAGCAACAGCGCCGTCGCCGCCGTGAACCTGAGCGCCGTAAACGCGAGCGGCGGAATCTGCGCCAGCGACAACTTGACGATGCTGAAGTTTGCGCCCCAGATGACGACGACCAGCAGCATCGAAAGATCGTTTGCCATCAACCCGCGCCGCCCGCCGTGATCCACGACTTGATTTTGTTTAGACACAATGTGAGCGATTGGAGGCGAAGCAATTTAACGCTGGTTGCACCGCAAATTCCGCCATCATAGATTCCCCTTGTGAGATGCGCGGCTCGTCGCTCCGTCACACACCGAACGGTCAGCCCCTTCTCGGCGGTTGTGCGAAGTCGCGTCTCTGACTATATTGCATGTCGTCACGTTAACGCACGCCTCGATTGGTTTTCATCAATCGCAGTCACTCTTTAATAAGGGAGAATCATCATGGCCGCTCCACAAACAGAGCTATCACTGGTACTCATCTTCGATACGATTAACGCTTACCAGCGCACCGCCGCCCTTAAAGCCGCGATTGAGCTTGACCTCTTCACCGCGGTCGGCGAGGGCGGCGCGACGGCACCGCAGTTGGCCGAGACGTGCGGCGCGGACGCACGCGGGGTACGCATCCTGTGCGACTATCTGGTGGTCGCCGGCTTGCTGAAAAAGGAGTCGGAGCACTATCGCCTGACGCCCGACGCGGCGGCGTTTCTCGACCGGCACTCACCCGGTTACATGGGCGGCGCGGTCGAGTTTTTGCTCTCGCCGATGCTAACCGGCGGTTTCAATGAATTGGCCGCCGCCGTCCGACAGGGCGGCACCGCGCTGTCGGAGTCGGGCACCATCGCGCCGGAGCATCCCGTGTGGGTTGATTTCGCGCGCAGCATGGCGCCGCTGGTAGCGATGCCGGCCCCCACACTGGCGCGACTCGTGGCCGATGACACCGAGCGGGAGTTGAAAGTGCTCGACATCGCCGCCGGACACGGACTGTTCGGGATCGCATTCGCAAAGCACAATCCACGCGCGGAAGTAGTTGCGCTTGACTGGCCGAATGTTTTGGAGGTGGCGCAGGAGAACGCGCGGCGGGCGGGTGTCAGTGAACGCTATCGCACGCTCCCCGGCAGCGCGTTCGAGGTCGATTACGGCGAGGGCTATGAACTTGTGTTGCTGACTAATTTCCTCCACCACTTCGACGTGCCAACGTGCGAAGCGCTGCTGCGAAAAATTCATGCGTCCTTGAAAGAAGGCGGCCGGGTGGTGACGCTCGAATTCGTGCCCGACGAAGACCGCGTCTCGCCACCGCACGCGGCGATGTTCAGTCTGGTCATGCTCGCCACGACGCCGCACGGCGACGCCTACACCTTCGCCGAGTTTGAAGGCATGTTCCACAACGCCGGCTTCGCGCGCAGCGAAATCCACCCGTTGCCGCCAACGGTGCAGCATGTCGTCATCTCTCACAAATAAGATTAGATGTTGGATGTTGGACAGCACACCTGCGTGCCTGGACTAACATCCAGCATCCGGCATCTAGCATCTGTTCCGATTGGCTTTCACTTTTGCCTTATTGCTTTATGCCGCTCCGTTGGATGCCGCGGCGGACGACACCGCCGGTCTGGGCCGACGGTCGTCGTCGCTTGCGGCGGACTGTCGAGCATCGTCAACGCCGTTCGATGATGGCTGGACGAACCCCTGCTCGATGAGGTGTCGGAGGATGCGCTCGGCATTCTCTTCCGCCGACTGCCGCACCGTGTCGATCACGATCTCAGGGCTCAGCGGCGGTTCGTAAGGGTCGTCGATGCCGGTAAAGTTTTTGATCTTGCCTTCGCGCGCCAGAGCGTACATCCCCTTCACGTCGCGCCCCTCGCAGACCGCGAGCGGCGTATCAACGAATACTTCGATGAAGCCATCACCGCCGACCATCGCGCGGCATTCGTTCCGTGTCGTGCGATACGGGCTGACCGCCGCGCAGATGACACCGCCGCCGTGCCGGACGATTTCCGACGCGACGTAACCGATGCGCCGGATATTGGTGTCGCGGTCTTCCTTGCTGAAGCCGAGGCCCTGCGATAAATGCGTGCGCACCACGTCGCCGTCGAGCACGGTCACCTGCCGCCCGTGTTCGAGCAGCTTGACCAATAGGATTTCGGCGGTCGTCGATTTGCCCGCGCCGCTCAGACCAGTGAACCACAGGCAGAAGCCCTGCCGGTCGCGCGGCGGGTGCGCCTGCGCGAGAATGTTCGCCACCTCTGGCCGCGTGAACCACTGCGGCAGCGACCGCCCGCGGTGCAGGTAATGCTCTCTCACCTCGGTGCCGGAGATGGAGGCCGTTTGCGCGCCGTCTGGAATGCGCGACGCCTCTTCGTAACGATCCTCTTCCGGCAGGTACAGCAGTTCGGCGAACGGCAACGGCGTCACGCCGATCTCCGCGCTGTGCTCGCTCAGCAGTTGCTGCGCGTCGTAGGGGCCATAGAACGGGCGGTCGTTCGAGTCGCGGCCCGGACTGGCGTGGTCGCGCCCGACGATCAGGTGATTGGCGCCGAAGTTGCGCCGGATGATCGCGTGCCACACCGCTTCGCGCGGCCCGGCCATCCGCATCGCCAACGGTAGCAACGCGAGCACCATCCGGCGGCGTTCGTAGTAACGCTCGGCCAGAACGTTGTACGAACGCACGCGCGTGTAGTGATCGATGTCGCCCGGCTTTGTCAGACCGACGACCGGATGCAGCAGCAGCGTTCCGTCGATCTGCCGCGCCGCCCGCACCGTCAATTCTTCGTGCGCGCGGTGCAGCGGGTTGCGCGTCTGGAAGGCGACGACGTTGCGGCGTTCGAGCGCGGTCAGTTGACCGCGCACCTGTGCCGGCGTCAGACGCACGTGACGGAAGTCGTAGTGTCGCGGCAACGCCAGCACACGCAGTTCGCCGGAGATGTTGAATCTGCCCCACGAGTGCATCTCGGCGATCAACGGGTGGCGCGGATCGACGGTGCCGTAGGCCAGGCGCGCCTCGCGCTCCAAATCCCACTCGTAAATTTCCTCGACGCGCATCACCGCCAGCAGGTTGTTCTGTTGGTCGGCGAGCGCCACCTCGCCATCGAGTTGAAGCGGCGCCTCCGGTGACACAGCGAGCGTCACCGGCAGCGGAAACAGCGTCCCGTCGGCGAGCCGCATCTCTTCCAATACGCGCCGGTAATCGGCTTCGCCGAGAAACCGCGCAACGGGCGAGAACCCGCCGGTCGCAAGCAACTCAAGATCACACACGTTGCGCGCCGTCAGACGCACGCGCGGCAGCCCCGCCGCATGGTTGACGAGTTCCTCGCGCCGCGCGCCGTCAACCAACAGATCAATCAACCCGCCGCCGTACGGCTCAATCAATAAGCCGCCGCCGTCATCACCCGCGCCTTCGCCTGCGTCCTCACTCACATGTTCGACATTACTCATCGTTGACTGTTCCTCACTTAATTGAAATCGCGCCATTCTAATCTCCCGTGTCGATTATCCGAAATCGCCACATAAGACCGGGCCGCCAAGATAACGGAGGTCTTGTACAGCATAACGACGGTCGAGGTCAAGAGCATTTTTGGCCGCCCGGTCGAAACGCTGGAGCGCGGGCTGCTTGAAAAACGTTCCGGTTGAGGGTTAGTGTAGGGTTATCGAAACATGATGCGCGCTGTCGATGCATGACGCGAGTGGTCGCGAAATCTTGACACACTTGAATTGTCAGTTAATAGGAGAATTGAACAGATGGCAAAGAATACTGGTAAGGAAGCAAAGTCGGTGCCGATCAACATCGGCATTGATGAGAAAGACCGGCGCGAGATTGCTGAAGGGCTGTCACGTCTGCTGGCCGACAATTTCACACTCTACCTGAAGACGCATAACTTTCACTGGAACGTAACCGGGCCGATGTTCCAGACGCTGCACACGATGTTCGAAACGCAGTACAACGAATTGTGGATGGCCAATGACCTGATCGCCGAGCGCATCCGCGCACTCGGTGTGGTCGCGCCCGGAACCTTCGAAGACTTTTCGCGGCTCTCTTCGATCAAGGAGCAGGGTGATGTTCCGACCGCAAAGGATATGATCCGTCTGCTGGTCGACGGGCATGAAGCGACGGCGCGGACGGCCCGCTCGGTGATCGAGACGGCCGAGGAGGCCAATGACACGCCGACAGCCGACCTACTCACCGAACGCTTACAGATTCACGAGAAGACCGCGTGGATGCTGCGCAGTTTGCTCGCCGAGGAATCATCGGCCGCCGCTAGTAAGAGCGCGTAACCGGCGCGGCCCACTTTCCCAATCACTGCGACGCCGTTTCTGCCTACCGCGTAGGAACGGCGTCGCGGTTTTTTTGTCAGGATGCTTGAGTGTGACGTGATTTCGGATTTAACGAGAGAGACGCGAGAGGACACAATGGAGGGCACAGGGAGTTCAATTAAACCATCAGTGAACTCTGCGCTTCATGACGTCGTTCGCCGCTGAGCGGTTGACGCAGCCGGCGTGTCGGTCATCTCATCTGCTGTCTCGGTGGCCACTTCGCGTTCGCCCTCCGCCACCAATTTATGCACCGTGTCGAGCGTGTCAATCTCGTTCGCCATCTTGTCGGGGCGCAGGCGCAGAATTCGCGGAAAGCGCAGGGCGTAACCGCTCTTGTGCCGCTTCGAGATTTGCACGCGGTCGAACGTGACTTCGAGAATGATCCGCGGCTCGACGGTGCGCACACGTCCGTGCGCGAACTCCTGGATGGTGTGCGCGCGGAACCACTCGGTCAGTTCCGCCAACTCGACATCGGTCAGGCCCGAATAGGCCTTGCCGACATTCAATAGCTCGCCGTCCTTTTCCGAGCGACGCACCGCGAATGTGTAATCCGAAAGAAGATGCCGGCGCTTGCCGTGCCCGACCTCGACCGCCGTCACGACGACATCGAGCGTCGCGAGCGCGCGCTTGATCTTCAGCCACTCGCGCCCGCGCTTCCCCGGCTTGTAGGACGAGCGCGGGTCTTTAATCATCAACCCTTCATTGCCGCGCGCGCGCGCCGCGTCAAACTCTTCGTCGAGCGACGACACATCGCCGGCAAGTATCGCGCGCGACAGGCGCACCGACGCCGCCGGGGCGTCCGTTATCAGTTGTTCGAGGGCGCGGCGGCGCACGACCAGCGGCTCGTCGATCAGCACGCGCCCGCCCGCGTACAGCAGGTCGTATGCGACAAAGACGACGGGCGTTTCGGCGAGCAACTCGTCGCCGACCGTCTTGCGCCCGAGCCGTCTCTGTAACACGGCGAACGGTAGCATCGTTTCGCCGCGCGCCGGCACGATCTCGCCATCGATCACCGCATCAGACGGTAACGCTCTAAGTGGTGCCACGAGTTCCGGAAAGCGATGTGTCATCTCGTCCAGCGTGCGCGAAAAGAGCGCGACGCGGCCCGTCTGGAAATGCGCCTGCGCGCGAATGCCGTCGAACTTATCTTCGACATAAAACTCTTCCGGCATCGTGCGTGCGACATCGGTTAAGTCAGCGGCGGCGGTCGCGAGCATAAACTTAATCGGGTGAAACAGTCGCATCGACACGCCTTCGAGTTCGCCGCGGCGCGCTCTGACCGCCGTTTCGCCGATGTCACCAACCAGCATGTTGACCTGCGCGACACTCGCCAAAGAACGCCCGAAGCCGCGCGCCAACGCATCCTCGACGAGTCCTTCCTTGAGGCCGATGCGTAAATCTCCGATTAGTATTTTGACAAGATACTTGGCGTCGAGCGGCGTCGCCCGCCGCAGCGCCTCGACCAGCAGCGCCTTCTTGTTCCTGGTGCCGCGCGTCGCGCTCAGCGAGCCGATGAGCGCCTCGGTTTCGGCGAGCAGGAAGGGCGGTGTGGCACCCGCGCGCTTTGCTTCGGCAAACGCCTCGTAAGCGACATCGCCCGAATCGCCGAGCCGCACATAGCGCGGGCGCAAATCTTCGACGCCGATGCCGGTCACTTCGCTGATCGCGTCGCGCAACACGCCCGTCCCGACGTTCGTCGTCCGCGCGTCATGCATCGCGAACTGCTGTCCGGCGAAGTAGCGTGCCGCGCGCGACAAGTCAGAGTCGTCGAGTTCGCGGAAGTACGCGCCGAGCAGCGCCGCCTTCTCCAACTTTTTCGTCGTCGCCGCCACCGCGTCGGCGACCTGCGCGAAGCGTTCAAGCGTGCTCCTCTGAACGTCCGGAGTCGCGGGCATGATGGCGGTCACAGGTGTTTTTGTTTGCTCCATCTTTTTCAGAATACTCAATCCGCCGCCAGCATACTCCGGCAGTCAGTTGCTCGACTGTAATTTCAACATCGAGGCACGGAGGATACACAGAGAGTTGAACGCATCTCTCTCTGCCTCTCTTGTTAAATGTTCTTCACTTCCGTAACTTAAGATTGAAGACAAAACACATTCACCGCGGAGGACGCTGAGCATACCCAGTCATCTTCTGATTGATGATTATGTTTTCATTTCTCCGCGCCCTCTCGCGTCACGGGCGGTGAAATCCTGGGAAATTATTTAATTCGTAATCCTTATTCGCCAGACCGCTTTCGGCAACCCACCCAAACACCTCACGCAGTTCTCATCAGCTCCGCATCGACGCGCGCCGCCTCGCTCTCGTCCGGCGCGCCGAAAATTTCCGGATGCAATATGCGCGCGAGGATTTCGGCGCCGTCCACCACGCGCGGCCCGGGCCGGCTAAAGTAAGAGGTCGCGTCCATCGCCCACACCTCTTTGCCGCGCACCGCCGGCAGGTCGTGCCAGCCCGCGGGCAAGCGCGCGCCGGGCAGTGCGCGCAGAATGTCCACGGTGTAATAGCCGCACGGCACGAGGACGATCACCTCCGGAGCATAGTCCTGTATCTCCTCGGCTGTGGTCACCACCGATTTGCTGCCGGCGCGCCCGAAGGAGGAATCGCCGCCAGCGAACGCGACCTGTTCGGGCACCCAGTGACCCGGCGCAAATGGCGGTTCGAGCCATTCGAGCATCAGCGTGCGCGGGTGGCGCTCGACCGTCGCGAGGTGCGCGGCGAGCGCGACGAGGCGCGCCGCCAACCCGTCCACCACACGCCTCGCTTCCACCGCCCGGCCAGTCAATTCGCCGACGGCGCTGATATTGTCGAAGATGTCGGCAATCGTGTTGGGCTCGAGCGAGACGACGGGCA
>JACDEG010000101.1 GCA_013816505.1 Pyrinomonadaceae bacterium
CCCGCCTCTTCACCGTTTGCGAGCATGTGCAAACTATGGGCGGTTAGCGTTGCCCGTTCTCATGTTTGAGTTCGACATCATGTTTGAGTTCGACATCATGTTTGAGTTCGACATGTTGCGATTACCCATCATGTTGCTGTTGCTCATCATTGAATTGCTGTTGCTCATCATTGAATTGCTGTTGCTCATCATCGACGAGTTGCTGTTGCTCATCATCGAACCGGAGTTCGTCGTCGAGGTGGCGCTCGCGTTCATATTACCCATGTTCGCGTTCGTCGTGTTCGTATTGTCCGCTGCCGTACAGCCGGCCCAGAGACTGGCCACGGTCAGTAAAGCCAAAAGAGATAGAGTTCGTCGCATCGAATTTCCTCCTGTACCCAGTAGGGTCAGATTGTTAATGAGTCGAACGGGGATCGGAGCGGTTTCCGCCCGGCGCCGCCGCCACAACTCGGTGCCAAATATTTAGCCAAAGGCCACGCTCTGATGATCGCCAAAAAAGTTTCTATGAAAGCGTACCCCCTCAAGGCTGTGATAGTTTGAATCAAGCTCAACTCGGCAGCAATCGTCGAAACTGCTGGCGAGCAGTATCAACCGCGAAAACAAAACGTGTTTGCGCTTGCCGCTTAAAAAGCAGAGTTAGCGAAAGCCCATCAGTTCGCTCTGTTCCACGGAAACGACTTGAAGATCAAAATCTTCACAGACTGTACAGCACATTGAGGCCGGCGTGTAAGCCGCCATCCGCTCTGTACATCAATTACGTGTGATAAGTTAAAACCAATATACGGCGCGCAATGTAACACAAGCTTTTCTCGAAATACACGATTTTTTTACAATGGTCAAGGCGCGCTCAAACAGATTTGATGCGGATCGCGAAAGCCGGCGACCCGTTTGCGTCAGACTCCTCCGCCTGACATTTCTCCGCACATTCAGATAACTCTTTCAGCCGGCATACGAAGAACATTCAAACCGTTTTCACCCGCGCGGCGCCGAAGATACCGCACGGCTCGCCGGCCAGAATCAGATTCACCAGACGGCGCATGACCGAGAACGGCCAGGCCGAATCCGTGGCCGGTAAAGCCGACCGCGTAGCTTATTCGTTCATCACGCGGAAGCATCGCGCTCCGACGCTCCAAACCCGACGCGCCACCTCCCGCAACGCTCCAACCGGACGCTTTGACCCTCGTCGGGGAAAATCTCAGCGAGGTGGCGTTGATGGTCAAGCGTCGCTTGCCAGGCTCCGCGCGCGACGGCGCGACCAAAGACCTCGACCATCCGATCATAGTGGTCAGCCAACCCCGCCAGCACCATCCCGGCATTACGCCCCGATGCACCCGCCGCGATTGTTCTCGCTTCGACGACCGCGACACACATCCGGGGCGCTACTCGCCTCAGCCACAGCGCAGCACTCGCACCAGTAATCCCCGCCCTGATAATGCACAGGTCGCAATCTACCTCCGGTAGGTTTTTGGATGAGCGTTGCCAGAACGAGACCGTCATGAAGTGAAAAGATAACACAGGATGAGCACTGTTGCGCCCCACTTCGGTGAAGCAGTCGACGATCAGCCTGGCGAACGACGAGCGCGGCACGCGGAACGGCCAGGTCGGTGCTTGAATAACATCGTGTATCTACACCGATAACAATGGACACGCGCCGGCGGGTGCGCTGCTTTTAAGTTTTAACCACCCTTCCCTGAGTTCGAACCGCCCTTCCGCTCACGCTCTCTTATTCCTTCTCTACGCACGTCGCTTGAATTTCGAGGCGCGCCCTATCATTCACTTGATGGCGGGCGCGGCTTTTTGCGCCTGGACATATTCCTCGCGTATAATCCGTCCACGTTATACCTGAATTCTTAAACACCATATGCCGCTTAGATTCAACCTCGCGTCCCGTTGCTGTGACGTCGTTTCGGTGAATTACGCGCGCCCGCGAAAGCAAGAGAATGAGCACGATGAGTGAATTGAAAGTCACGCCGATGAAACCGCGGATGCAGGCCGAGGAAGCTTCCGGCGCTGGCGTCTCCATTCAAGCCAAGGTCGAAGCGGCCGCCGCGACCGCCGCGATTAACCCCGAAGAACTCCGTCGCGAACACGCTCAACGCCAGCAGGAGCAGCAGGAGCGCATCGAAGAGCTTGACCGCGACACGCTCCACCGTCTGCTGTACCAGATGGTGCTGATCCGGCGCTTTGAAGAGAAGGCCGCCGAAGCCTACACGCTCGGCAAGATCGGCGGCTTCTGTCACCTCTATATCGGGCAGGAGGCGGTTGCGGTTGGCGCCCTCGGCGCGCTGCGTCCCGACGACTACGTGCTGACCAGCTATCGTGACCACGGTCACAGTCTGGCGAAAGGTACTTCGCCCGACGAAGTGATGGCCGAGTTGTACGGCAAAGCCGGCGGGTGCTCGGCTGGCAAAGGCGGCTCAATGCATTTGTTCGACGCGGGGGTCAACTTCCTCGGCGGCCACGCCATCGTCGGCGGGCAGATTCCGTTGGCGACCGGCGTCGCCTTCGCCGCCAAGTATCGCGGAACGGATCAAGTGACGCTCGTCTTTTTCGGCGAAGCCGCCGTCAACCAGGGCGCGTTCCATGAATCGCTGAACATGGCGCAACTGTGGAAGCTCCCGTGCATTTTTATCTGCGAGAACAATCAGTACGGGATGGGCACATCGCTCGAACGGGCGATGTCGCTGCAAGACGTATCGCAGAAAGCGCCGGCTTACAACATGGCCGGCGAGTTTGTCGACGGGATGGACGTGCTCGACGTTTATCAGGCGACGAAGCGTGCCGTCGAGCGCGCGCGCACCGAGTCGCTGCCGACTCTGCTCGAAATCCGCACCTACCGTTTCATGGGTCATTCGATGTCCGACCCCGGCAACTACCGCACCCGTGCCGAGATTGAGAAGCATCAGGAGCGCGACCCGATTGTGGTCTTCCGCACCAACCTTAAAGAGAAAGGCACGCTCGACGACGCGGCGATGAATGACATCGAGCAGCGAGTTCGCGAAGCGGTCGAACGCGCTCTGCAGTTCGCTGAGTCAAGCCCTGAGCCGGCGCCGGAAGAACTGTTCACACACATCTATGCCAACCCGCCACGGCAGGACGCGTGAGGCGTCTGTCGTGTCTTGCGCGTGGTTGATTTTTACCCCCACATTTCCGAGGAGTATTCATCATGCCAGTCATCACGATGCGCGAAGCGCTGAATCAAGCCATGCGCGAAGAGATGCATCGCGACGAAAACATTTTTCTGATGGGCGAAGAGGTCGCTTCCTATCAGGGTGCCTACAAAGTCTCGAAGGGTCTGCTGGACGAGTTCGGCGACAAGCGTGTGATCGACTCGCCGATCACTGAGCTGGGATTCGCCGGTCTTGGCGTCGGCGCGGCGATGGTCGGCCTGCGCCCGATCATCGAGTTTATGACCTTCAATTTCTCGATTCTCGCCACCGACCAGATCGTCAACTCCGCCGCGAAGATGCTCTATATGTCCGGCGGTCAATTCAAAATCCCGATTGTCTTTCGCGGCCCCGGCGGGTCGGCCTACCAGGTTTCGTCGCAGCACTCGCAGGCGATTGAATCGTGGTTCGCGCACTTCCCCGGATTGAAGGTGGTGATGCCGTCGACGCCGGCTGACGCGAAGGGTTTGCTGAAGAGCGCGATCCGCGACGACGACCCCGTCATCTTCATCGAGCAGGAGCGGATGTACGGCAACAAAGGCGAAGTTTCCGACGATCCCGAATTCATGATCCCGCTCGGCGTCGCCGAGGTGAAGCGCGAGGGAACGGATGCGACGATTGTCGCGCGCTCGCTGATGGTGCCAATCGCGCTCAAGGCCGCCGAGGAGTTGGAGAAGCAAGGCGTCTCGGTCGAGGTCATCGACCCGCGGACGATCCGGCCGTTCGACACCGAAACGATCATCCGCTCGGTGATGAAAACGAACCGTGTCGTCATCGCCGAAGAGTCGCATCCGTTCTGCGGCGTCGGCGCGGAGATCAGCGCGCAAATCATGGAGCGCGCATTTGATTACCTTGACGCACCAGTCAAGCGCGTCTCGGGCGTCGACGCGCCGATGCCCTACGCGAAGAACTTAGAGAAACTAGCGATCCCGGACCTTCCACGCCTCGTCGCGGCGGTGCGCGAAGTTTCGTATCTGGATTGATGTAAATTCATTCATCTCATACGTGACGGGTGACAGGTGACAGGTGACAAGAAAGAATTAAGGCACGTCAGTTCTTCCGCGCGAAGCCGACAATTTTGGACATACGCTTCCGGCTCAAAGAATGACCGCGTGCTGTACAGAATCTAAAATTTCCTGTCACCTGTCACGATTTACCTGTCACGTTTGAATAAGTTAGGAGACTGCATGGCAACGCAGGTCGTAATGCCGAAACTCTCCCCGACAATGGAGGAGGGGCAACTGGCGCGGTGGCTCAAGAAGGAAGGCGACAAGGTCGGCATCGGCGAACCGCTGGCCGAAATCGACACCGACAAGGCGACGATGGAAGCGCAGGCGCTGGCCACCGGCGTGTTGCGCAAGATTTTCGTCCAGGCGGGCGAGACTGTCCCGCTCGGTGCGATCATCGCAATCATCGCCGAACCCGACGAAGATATCTCAGCGCTTCTCTCGAAGGCCGAGTCCGGCGCGTCCAGCGAAGAGAACAAGCAGAGCATTCAAGCGTCTGTGCAGGCGGGCGGCGACGGCGCACAGGTCGAGTTGGCGCGCGTCGTGCCTGATGGCGCGCGCACCGTGGCGACGATCAAAGGCGAACCACTCGCGGGTGATGTCGGTGGCGCGCCCACACAGCAACAGACGCCTCCCCCGCCCCAACCACAGACGCCTCCCGCCGGCAAAGCAGATGAGCCACCCGCCACGCCCGTCGCGTCCGGCAATGGACAGGGCCAGCAACCGACATCGGGTGTGCGTTTGATTGTCTCGCCCATCGCCGCACGGATGGCTGCCGAAGCGGGCATCAATCTGCAAGCGCTCTCCGGCACAGGTCCCGGCGGGCGCATTGTCAAGCGCGACATCGAAGCCGCGATCAGTGCTGGTGGGCAGCAACAGGCCGCGCCCGCGCAGCCTTCAACCGCACCGCCGCCTCAGCCTGCGACGACGCCGCAAACGGAAACTCCACCGGAAGTTCCGACGGTGGTGTCACCGCCGCAGACGCAAGCCGCACCGAAGCCTGCGGTCGATGGCGCTTCCGCATATCGCGACGAGCCGGTTTCGACGATGCGCAGCACCATCGCCCGCCGCCTGTCTTCTTCCATCGGCCCCGTCCCGCACTTCTTTCTCACCACTGAGATTGAGATGGATCGCGCGGCGGAGTTGCGCCGCTCGCTGAACGAGCTTGAAGCGGAACTCAAAATCAGTCTTAACGATTTAATCATCAAAGCGGCGGCGGTCGCGCTGATTCAGCACCCGATGGTCAATGCCTCGTTTCAGGATAAGTCGCTCCGCTTCTACGAGCGCGCCGACATCGGCGTCGCGGTCGCTATCGACGAAGGTTTGATTACGCCGGTGATTCGTTCAGCGGATCGCAAATCGGTCGGGCAGATCGGACGCGAGGTTCGCGAGTTGGCCGAACGTGCACGCGCGCGAAAGCTGACGCCCGAAGAGTACACCGGCGCGACCTTTTCGATCAGCAACCTCGGCATGTTCGGGATCGACGAATTCACTGCTGTCATCAATCCGCCGGAGGCAGCGATTCTCGCCGTCGGCGCGTCGACGCCGAAGCCGGTCGTCCGCGACGGTCAAGTAAGTGTGCGCCAGATCATGCGCGTCACGATGTCGTGCGATCACCGCGTCGTCGACGGCGCGACTGGCGCGAAGTTCCTCCAGACCTTAAAGAAGATTTTGGAGAATCCGCTGCTGCTCATGGCCTGACTTTTCAAAGACCAGGGGAGGATCGAAAGATGAGCAAGGACGAAACAATCATTGCCGGCAACCAGCCGCCGACACCGGCGGGGCATCATGTGATGATGGAGCAGAACCATCCGGCGACATCCGACCAACAAAGCGGCGGCACTTCTTCGCCGTCCGCTCCGCAATCATAGCCGCCCGCCAACGACTCGCCGACCGAGGGCGCAGGGACCGAGGATGCGGGCCGGTGAGTATTCCTGAAGTCGAGTTCTTCGAACTACCGCATGCACCGGAGCCGGCGCACTCGACTCTTTTCATTCCACCACTGTCATCGCGCCGGCCCGGTGCTGCAGGCGTTAGGCCGCTTGCCACGAAACAGCATCTGTAACTTGAGAAAAAGAAAATGGCGGAAGACAAGCGGGACTTGATCGCGTTTCTCAAAACACTGTGATCCTGGAACAAGTTCAAGAAGGCAAAACTATGCAAAGCAGAATTGCGAAACTATTCCCGCTCGCGCTGCTGACGTTGGTTGGGATAACAATCTTGATCCCCATTGGCCGGGCGCAGAAGTCGGGCGCGGCTTTCTCGCCAAACATTCCCAAGACTTGGGACGAGGCGGCGTTCAAGGAATGGGCGACGCCGGTGGCCGGGCTGAACGTCCGACCCACTCACATCTCGGTCAAAGAATATTACGCGCTGCCGGTAGAGAATCTGAAAACGTATCCGGTCTACTATCCGGGACGGGAGCCAGCAGGCTACTGGGAGATGCTTCAGAAGGTTGGGCCGCAGCCGCTGATCGAGCCTGCGAAGCTAAGGAGCGAAGCCGACTGGATTGAGGCTGGGCGCAATGTTTTCGAGGCTGCCGAGAACTTCACCTTCCGAACTTTCGACCCCGAGTTGATCGCCGCCGCCCGTAACCGCGCGACTTTCGGTGACAATAGGCCACCGCTACCCGGCGGCACTATCCCGCTCTTGATGTGGGTGCCGACGAAGCAGGGAGTGGCGCTTTCGTTGGCGAATTGCGCCGCTTGCCATCAACCGTATCGGCCAGACGGCACATCTGTCCCTGGTGCGCCGACAACCTCCATGCGATTCAGCTTCGCTAATGTAAACGAACTGAGAGGCCGTATTCGGTCCATAAATAGTTTGGTGGACGGCGGGGCACCGTTTTTCATGGGGTCCGCGCCACTCGGCATGTGGTTGTACCAAGCCTCTGCGGTTCCCTGGCGCAAGGACGCCGCCAACGAGCAGTGGAAAGATATGACTGAGGCTGAGTACAACCTGATCAGAGACGCATTCCGCGCCAGCGGTGGTACGCCCCGGTGGAACGGCAGTCTTCACTATCCGGCCAAGACTCCGGATCTGATCGGCATCGAGGATCGCAAATACATTGACCACACCGCCACGCATTTGCATCGCGGCATCGGCGACCTGATGCGGTACGCCGCCCTGGTGAGTTTCGCCGAAGACGCCGATTTCGGCCCGCATCGCATGCTTTCCGGCGGCACGAAAAGGGTGCAGGCGCGACTGCCGGATGAGGCGCTGTACGCGCTGGCGTTGTACATCTACTCGCTCAAACCGCCGCCCAATCCCAATCCTTTCGATGAGCAAGCGCGCGCCGGGGAGCGAACCTTCGCGCGTACGTGCGCCGGATGCCACACGCCGCCGCTCTACACGAACAATCAACTCACGCTTGCCGAAGGGTTCACGCCGCCGCAGGACAAGCCCGCATCACTCGATGTCCTGCCGCTTTCCGTGGGCACGGACCCGGGCCTCGCACTCAAGACGCGCAAGGGCACCGGTTACTACAAGGTGCCTTCGCTCAAAGGCGTCTGGTATCGCGGGCGTTACCTCCATGACGGATCGGTCGCCAGCCTGGAGGAAATGTTCAACCCCGACCGCCTGAAAGACACGCATGTGCCCGGAGGCTTCATCCCCGCCGGAGTCAAGACACGCGCAATCAAAGGTCACGAATTCGGCTTGAGCCTTTCGGCTGAAGAGCGTGCTGAGTTGATCGCATTCTTGCGGACATTGTAGCCTCATACAGAGATTGATCGCGAAGGCAAATAAGAGAAGGTTTGCCAAAGGGCAAGAGAGAACTCATGACCTCGTAAGGCGCGAGTAATGTAGATCGAAAGAAAAGACCCTCGCTTCCTCGGAAGTAGCGCCTAGCACCCGATGCACCGGAGGCCGGGCAGCGGGCGCTGCGATTATCACCATTGTTGCAGCCCAGCCCCGGTGATCGTTGCCGTTAGGTGCTTCTCTTAACGAATGCAGGTATGCCACACGAAACCGTTGACGCTTGAGCAACTTTGGTATAAAAGCATCCCGCCTGATTACTTGCTCGCAAAAGGAGAGAGTTGAATGTCTATCAATGAAGAAAAACTGAATCAATTATTAGGAAAGTTCGTGGCTGATTTCGGTGCCAGCTTCCACGCCGGTCTAGTTGTTATCGGCGAGAGCCTCGGTCTTTATAAGGCACTGGCTCAGGCAGATCAACCACTCACTTCTGCCGAATTAGCCGAGCGAACCGACACGAATGAGCGTTACGTGCGCGAGTGGCTCTGCTCACAGGCGGCGGGAGGTTACGTTGAGTATGATGCAAAGACGCAACGTTACTTTCTCACCGAAGAGCAAGCCTTCGCTCTGGCTGATGAGAGCAGTCCGGCATATTTACCGGGAGCTTTTTTGCTGGCTGTCTCTGCGCTTAAAGCCGTGCCGAAGATTACTGAAGCATTTCGCACGGGAGAGGGTTTCGGTTGGCATCAACACGATCACGGATTGTTTCGTGGGACGGAAATGTTTTTCCGCCCCGGTTATGCCGCCAATCTGGTCAGCACATGGATTCCCGCTTTTGACGGAGTCGAGGCTAAACTAAAGTCAGGGGCGAAAGTCGCAGATGTTGGATGCGGGCTTGGTGCTTCGACAATTCTGATGGCGCAAGCCTTCCCCAATTCTACTTTCGTTGGTTTTGATTATCACGATAAGTCCATTGAAATGGCGCGGCAAAGAGCAACTGAGGCAGGAATGGCTGATCGAGTGAAGTTCCAGATTGGCAAAGCTAAAGATTATCCGGGAGAACATTACGACTTCGTTACATTCTTCGATTGCTTGCATGATATGGGAGATCCTGTCGGTGCAGCCGCTCATGTCAAAGGCTCGCTTGCTCCTGACGGTACATGGATGATTGTTGAGCCTTTTGCTGGAGATCAAGTGCAAGACAATCTGAATCCAGTCGGACGCATCTATTATTCCGCTTCGACATTGCTCTGCACTCCGGCTTCTCTATCACAGGAAGTAGGACTTGCACTCGGAGCTCAAGCCGGTGAAGCCAGAATACGCGAGGTTGTTACTGCCGGAGGATTCAAACACTTTCGACGCGCTACCGAAACGCCTTTCAATCTTATTTTCGAGGCGAAGCCTTAACGAATTAAAGAGCAGTGATTAAAATCTCGCCGCACCTAACAACTCATCCAACCGGGCGCGCAATTAGCAAGTCACTCATCTTTGATGTTGATTGCGCGCCGATTAATTCGGGCGTTGATATGGTTGACAGTTGTCAAGAGGCCACACGTCTCCGGCCCCGCTTTTTCCCTCATCTCGCGGATCAGCTCACTTATAATTTGAAGACACAGCCAGAGGCGGGACTCGTTTCATCGACGATTGCTCATGCTGATATTCGTGGGTTGGGTACCACCAGACTTCTGTGCGTCTCAAGGAGCTGCTTCGCTCTAGGCAGAGAGCGTGGCAAGTCCGAAGACTGCTGCTCCTAACGCCCTCGAAGATTCTCCTCTGGCATCGTGGTCCCGCCTCTGGCTCTGTCTTCAACGTTTTGTCTTGTTCTTCAACCGCTCCCGTGCTCGCCTCAACTATTGACTACTGCTGGCTGTCATGCTTGGACTTCCGGCCGTGGTACCTCACGAGCGATGGCCCAGATGAAGCCGACCAACTCTCTGGCCACAGCTGTCACGGTCTGCTGTTGCGGCTTGCCTCTGCTCTTCAACTTCCGGTACTTGCTACACAAGCGCAGTTGCGCCTTCCAACTAATTTCGCGCACCCTCTTCGTCTGCTTCTCCAATCGCTTCTGAAGAATGGGCGTGACACGTGCTGGATGAGCGGCGGGCCCACGCGGATTCCACCAGCACACGCCGGACGTGCGAGTTGCCGGCCTTGGTAATCTCACCCACTCTTCGACGTGGCCCACTGGAGTGCTCGGATGGTGTCAAGCCGAGGTAACTCATCAGTTGGCGGGGAGAGCCAAACCGAGAGATGTCACCGATCTCCGAGACGGTGATGACGGCTGTGAGCAGTGCCACACCTCGCAAGGCCTGCAATGCATCAACGACGGGGGCCCACTTCCATTGTGGCAGCAACTCTTGGATCTGTTGCGTCACACGCTCGACTCTCTCCGCCGCTTCCGTGATGGCCTGGACGTATTCTTGGAAGGCAATTTGTTGAGCGCTCAGTGGCAGCTTGAGGCGAGCGATCCACCTTTCATGAGCCGGCGTCCACGCGGTCTTGCCGGCATAAGTGATGCCGTTTCTCAGCAGTAACGCCAAGAGTTGTTGACGAGCGCGGGTTTCAGCACGCTTGGCGTCTTCGCGGGCGCGGACGAGATCACGCATCGCCTCATCTTCGGGTGAAGGGACATGGATGTAGGTTAGTTCACCCGCTCGGTCCAGACGAGTTAGAGTGTTGGCATCACGGCGATCAGTTTTGACCTGATCACCAGGCTTTCTTGGAGTCAGCGAAGGAGCGACTACTTTGCAGTCGAAGCCCTTACCCGTGAGGTGGCGATAGATAGTGTAGCCACACGGTCCGGCTTCGTAGACGAACTGGAGTTTGCGGCCAGCGGAGTGCAGCTTATGAACTGCCTTATCGAGTGCCGTAAGGTCGCCACCAACTTGTCCGAAGCGGCGGACTTCGCCCTCCCTGCCCTGTTCGGCAGTTGAAATCTCGATGGAATCTTTGTGAACATCTAAACCGACGTGCATGCTAAGCTTCTTCATGGCTTGTCTCCTTGGTGATGGCTCTGTGTTGGAGTTCTTAGAACAACCTCAGCATAATCCACGAAGAGCAAGGGACAAGCCTCTTTCTGTCAACCATTATGTCTAGGCAGCTAAAAATTTGTGGTGATTGGAGAAAGAGTTATGTCCGACTATGTTGATCTCTTCGACAGTGCTTATGGTAACTTTGCCGCTACTGTTCTTGAGCAAGTTCGCCGTGAGACGTTTGGCGAAGATATTGGTCAGAATAGTTGGTTGACCGCCGACGAATACCTGCGTTTCTTCAAATGGCTGGAACTGAAATCTTCTTCTAATGTTCTTGAGGTTGCCTGCGGGTCGGGCGGTCCGGCTCTGTTTATGGCACGCACAATAGGCTGTCATATTCTAGGGATAGATAACAACGAGAACGGCATTGCTACCGCGAGCAAGATAGCGCAAGAGCAAGGACTCGATTCACAGGTTCGCTTCCAACTGGCAGATGCGAGTCAGCCGCTCCCATTTGAAGACGAGCTATTTGATTCGATTGTCTGCATTGATGCGATAAATCACTTTCCCAATCGCTCGCGTGTATTGGCGGAATGGCATCGTGTCTTGAAACCAGATGGGCGGATACTCTTCACCGATCCAATCGTAGTTACAGGTCTACTTTCTAACGAGGAAATCGCTGTCCGCAGTTCCATTGGCTTTTTTCTATTCGCTCCAGTTGGTGCAGATGAAAAGCTACTCAAAGAAGCCGGTTTTGAATTGATCCGATGTGAAGATGTAACAGAAAATAAGGTGGAGGTTTCAAGGCGGTGGCACGATGCGCGGGCGAAATGGCGAGATGATCTGCTCAAGATTGAGGGCGAAAAGACATTCGAGGGGTTGCAACAGTTTCTTTCAGTGGTGTCCACACTCTCAAGTGAGCGGCGTTTGTCACGATTTGTTTTTGTGGCACATAGAGCAACCTAGAGATATGCAGGGTAGCAAATTTTTGCAATGGCCCCCTCAAACGACTGGAGATAGCCGTCGGCCGAGAGAGCCTCAGATAGGACCATGGTCGGCAGACCGCAGTTGAGCTGAGACTGGCGGGCAGTGAGCCACGCCAGTAGCAGACAGCGGCACGAGCGGATGAGCGCGACAGTCGTGAGCTCCCATCCGCACGGGGCTGGCTGACAAGTCAAGAGAGTCGGCCAGTGCAGGTGGGGTGTGTCCTTGACATCTCCTTTCATAGGATAAGTCATTAGAGCGGATTGCCCGCCAGCTTGCCTCTCATCAACGTTGGGTTGTTTCTTTGAGGCGATCTTTAGCGGGCGGGCAGCCTCTCAATTCAGGCGTTCGATGCCTTCTCTTTGAAAGTAGAAGCGGCTATGCGATTCTTTTGATTAAACGAAAGTTATAATGCGACCGAGCGAGATACAAACTAATGAGACTTTGCAATTCGTTTTAGAAAACCTTTCTTCTAAGAAACTTCGCATTCTGGAAGTCGGTTGTGGAAGCGGTGCAGTAGCCAAGCAGATTCAAAATCTCGGTTACGAAATAATTGCGCTTGATTCCTCTGTAAAAGCAATTGATGCGGCTAAAGAACTCGGCATTGATGCCAGAATTGCAAATTTCCCTGATTTCGCAGAAGCCCCTTTCGATGTCATTTTATTTACTCGTTCGTTGCATCACATCCGTCCGCTCAAGTCTGCGCTTGAGCGGGCGCATCAACTGCTTAAACCCTCCGGTCTGCTGATAGTAGAGGATTTCGCTTTCAACGATACGAGCGAATATACCGCCGCGTGGTTTTATCGCTTGCTAAAACTGCTCGATTCCTGCGACGTTCTGCTGCCGGCAGAGGACAGTTTCGGGAGAAAATTGTTGAAAGGCGGCGGCGAGTTTTCGCTCTGGCACGAACACACGCACGAAATAAACACCGCCCAAGAAGTATTACAAGCAATCGGCGAACATTTCGAGATTTTACAAACGACGTCAGCCGCCTATCTTTACCGATATGTTTCGGCAATGGTGGAGGAAGATGAACGGGGCGGGCAAATCATCTCAGATGTGTTGGAGCTGGAAAAACAAACAGGATTAGAATCCGAACAGTTTTTAATCGGACGGAGGTTCGTTGCAAGGCGGTGAAGTTCTCATTAAACGCGGCATCGAGCAAGTCATCGGACGTGAGGGCGAAACAGCGACTTTGTTAAAACGGTCTTTGGTTTCTTTCGACTTGCGTGTTGCCGGTTTCGCCCCACGTCAACTCCGCCGTTAGGTATCTACGTGTTACGCCGTACATTTAGAAAACAGTAGCAAACTTATGAACACAGCATTTATTATTTTTAACCAAATGACCGCTTTAGATTTCATTGGAGTATATGACCCTCTGACGCGTCTGAAGTCAATGGGCTTCATGCCTGAATTCACATGGGACATCCGCTCTTTATCTGCCGGTGTTACAGACGATAAAGGGCTGAACTTCACGCCAACAAAGATCGGTCCTTCACTTGAAGTATATGATCTTGTCGTTGTTCCCGGAGGGTTTGGCACTCGAACGCTGGTCCATGATGACTCATTTATCGGGTGGCTCAGAACGGCAGCAGGCAATTCTCTCAAGATCTCTGTCTGCACAGGTTCTTTGCTGTTAGGAAAAGCAGGATTTCTCAGGGGCAAGAAAGCCACCACGCATCCTAGTGCGTACCATGAGTTGTCAATGTACTGTGAGATAGTGGTAGAGGAGAGGGTTGTAGACGAAGGGGAGGTGGTTACAGCGAGGGGGGTAACAGCAGCCATCGATTTGGGTCTTCACATGGTAGGCAGGTTAGCTGGAGATGAGGTGAGAGAGCGGATTCGACAGCAAATGGATTATCCGTATCGCGCCAGCTAAACCGGGCTCGCGATGAGCGGGCCTTCCATCTGTCACACTGACCGCCCGCGGGTTATCCCCGGCGTTATACGTTTCCTGAGAGATGTGTGAATGAAAGATAACTCTGCAATAGTGATGATTCACGGTCTTCTTGGCTCTTTGGAGTTTTTCTCTCCAGCGAGCCGCCTTTCCGATGCCGATATTTATACTCCTTGTTTAGTCGGTTACGGCGGTTTAGATAATCGTGATAACGTCGAGAATTTGAGTTTGCAAGACCAAGTTAATTTTGTGAAGCAACTTGTGACAGGACTAATACAAAAACCTTGTTGGCTTCTCGGACACAGCGTTGGCGGAGCGATTGCGATGATGTTCGCCGCGCAAAATCCTAAACTTGTTGCCGGAATTATCAATGTCGAAGGTAACTTCACCTTGAATGACGCTTTCTGGTGTCAAAAAATTTCTAAACTGCCGGCGGAAGTTTGGAGTCGTGATTACGAACAGATGAGAGCCGAACCAGAAAAGTGGTTACTCAACAGTGGGATGGATCCAACACCGGAGCGCACGGCTTGGGCAGAGAAGATTCTCAATTTCCAGCCGGCAACAACCGCTCAAGCAGTGGCGAAAGCAGTTGTTCGTGATACGGCATCATCGGAATACAAACAGACAATTCAAACGGTTGTCGAGCAAAGTACGCCGATTTATTTGCTTGCTGGAGAACGCTCCAAAGATGAGTGGGATGTTCCGCCGCAGGTTCTTGATGCGGCAAAGCAGTTTATCGTTCAGTCGCAAGCAGGTCACATGATGATGCTCGAAGAGCCCAATAAATTTTGCGAAATTGTCAAAGAAATAAGGCTCAATAGCCGATTCAGGGAGTTACGCGAGTAACAGCGCGAGAAGTGATCCCAAGAGTGCTTTCCCGCGTTTGCGCACGTTATGCACGAATTCAAAGAAGC
>JACDEG010000547.1 GCA_013816505.1 Pyrinomonadaceae bacterium
CAGAAATGGTAGTTCGGTAGCTTTAATTGTCCATAGAAGAGAAGGAAACAAAATGAGAACACTCACTATTGCATTGTCGCTGATTCTCTTTGGTTACCAAGCGTATATTCCAGACAAGAGAACAGTTCACTATCAACCCTCACCGACCGCTTCCGCAGCGGAGACGTTTCGGTACATCTACTCTATCAACGAGGTGCACACCACAGGCGTCTCTGGATACAAAGGAAGTAAGCAGGATGTGCAGGAGCCTGGGTCGAACGCTTTTCTGCAAGGTCTGGAGTTTGACGAAAAGAGCGACAAACCGTGCTTCATTCGAGCGCACTGGTGGCGCTACACGGCCGAAAACCTCAGGGAAGACTTCACCACCTTTTTCGACATTTGCAAGGGCGACGCGAAGGGAGATCAAAGCTTGATCTTCAGCTATACCGACACGCTGCGCCAAGCGGTGGATGCAATTCGCGTGTGTTCAAACAATGACAAGGACCACCGGCTGAAGGGTGCAGAGCTGTCCAGTGGCTATGTTGACCGCAACGACTCGGGCAAAGTTGAGAACAGCGGCAAGAAGCTCTCCTTCGACCGGCCAAACTGTGCCTCATGGAAGACAACGCAGACTTGTCCGACGGGCACGGCCGCCGTCGGCTTGATCACTGAACACACGGGTGAAGAGATCACCGGACTGGCGCTAAAGTGCACAGAGCCTTTTGTCAAAAGAGTTACCCCAGACGAAAATTCGCCGATTGCCGCTAAAGAGCGGTTTTCAAAGATGGAGAAAGACATTCGCGTGTCCACCGACAAAACCGGTGCAAGCGAGAAGATGACCATCAGCGAAGCCGTCGCGTGTCATGAGGTGAATGGCGCGACCGTTGTCGTGATTGATAACGCACAGATCAGCGCCGTGCGCCACTACGGCGTTCGCAGCCGCAAGTCGAATCTCGCCACGAACAAGGACACTCTCTATCAGGCGGCTTCGACCTCGAAGTTTGTCGCGGCCATCGGCATGCTGATCGCCGCCGGCAGAGACCACGGTCCGAAGCTCGGTCGCTCGGTTCAAATGACCGCTAACGCGAACGACGACAGCCTGATCGACCGCTGGGTGGACCGGCAATTCAATGGAGACCGCAGCGATTACCCGAAAGAGATCACGGTTGAGCGTTTGCTGAGCCACACGGCAGGGCTAGATACGCACGGCATCGGCACCGCCCGCATCAACAGCAAAACCGACATGGAGAATATTCTGTTAGGCTCAGGATTCAATCCGGGCGTGAAGCCGCTAAGCGCCCCCGGAATCCTTTATGATTATTCTGGGGGCGGAATTACCGCCGCCGAGGCGATGCTCGAAATTCATTCGGGTCGCACCGCCACTGACTTCTTGAACAACGAGGTGCTGCGCCCATTTGGCATGACGAAGAGCACCTTTAACACGGCCAACGATAGCATGATTAATTTGGCGCGAGGCTGTAGCCGGGGCATCTGCTCCGATACGCCCGAGTACACTACTGTGAAGTTCGCTGGCGGCCTGCTGGCCAACCCGGAAGAGTATGCAAGGCTACTCACTATCATCCTGAACGACGGTAAAGACTCGAGCGGCAAACAGATTCTTCCCCTGGCCGACGTGCAACGGCTGATGACGCCTGCGGCACACATCAACAGCTCGCAGACGCCCTGCACTGCGCACACCAACTGCGGTGGCGTTGAGAAGTGCTACGGCGG
Source organism: Pyrinomonadaceae bacterium (assembly GCA_013816505.1). Taxonomy (GTDB): domain Bacteria; phylum Acidobacteriota; class Blastocatellia; order Pyrinomonadales; family Pyrinomonadaceae; genus JACDEG01. The sequence goes on from JACDEG010000547.1 coordinate 1,711, forward strand.
AAAGTGTATTATGCCGATTGCTGCCAACGGTAACTGGTACGGGCTGGGCATTACGTTGATCGACGGCCAGGATTTTCAGGGCTTCCCGAGCGACCTCACCCACGGAGGCGTACAGGACAACGCGCGCGCCTTCTTTTTCATAGATCGCGCTGATCGCAACGGCATCGTGATTATGGTAAACGGCGAGTACAGCTGGAAGAAGAAGGGCGTCGAGTATGGCGCCGCGGCACTGGAACTTGACATCCGCGATGCCTTCTACCGCTACTTCCCATGATCTACTTTACGGACTGACCGACCTCGCCTTGCAAGCATGCCGAACTCCGCGCGGCTGATCTCAGGTGTCTGGGCTCACGACATCGCGAACATAATTTCAGATTCGACCCGCGTGGCGGCGATGGCGACTTCCTGGGTGTTGCTGTCTGGCGACGCACCGCAGTTTCAAGCAGTCGAGGCTGGTTCTCCGTTCGAGAAGTTTCAACGCGCCGTGATATGGCTGACAGCGAGGCGTGTAGTATGATTCAGTCCATTCAGAAAACCCTGACGCCTGAGGGAAGATGTACTTGGGGGATGGAGGTAGATGATGTTTTTTAGGATCACAACTGAGACGAAGCGTTTATGCCATCTGCGTCGCGCCGCGATGCTCCTGTTCCTCACCAGTCTATTTGTCTCGGCGGCGCAGGCGCAGTTGCACGACGGCGCATTAGCTATCAAGACAAACGGCAATCTGTTTCGCTCAGGTGGCGCGGTGCGAGTCGAACTGATCGCGCTCGAACGAGTGTATGAACCTTTCTCCGTCGAAGTCAGCTATCACTGGAGGGAGACGGTCAAAGAGCGCGACGAAGAAGGGAAGGTCACACAGAAAGAAGAGGAACGTGTCCTCCGCCGCGAACGCAGCCCCGCTATCGAGAGTATGAGTGAATCGCAGTTGCTCGTCCTCGACGATGAGTTCCACTTCGGTGAAGCAAGCTTCCCCGGTCGCTACTCAGTGGAGGTTGCCATCTTCCGTAGTGACACGAAGGAACCAGTCACCAAGCTCCGCACATGCGTGTACTTCAAGGAGTATGGCGGTGACGGCGGTTGCGCCACTGAGTTGCGGAGCCTGAAGCGCGTTGCGAGTGAGCAATCATTGGTGCTGGCCGGCACCTTCTCCGGGCGCGCTCGCTACACGGCGGTGTTGCTGGACGGCAACAGAATCATCACGAAGATCACGAACGCCGTGTTTGCCTCGGCTGCGAATGAGCTGACGATCAACTCAGATGCCATCAAATCGGTCGTGAATCGAAAGTTCGATCTGCTGATTCATGACCGCGACAGCAACCATTCATCAACCATCTCCGGCGTGACGCCCGTCCTGCCGTACTGACTTATGGGTAGGGTACTCAGCCATAACCTGTGCTATGAAATTCAATCCATGTACGAGCTAGGTGTTGATGTACACTTCGGAATGAGCGTCGTCGGTGACGTCTAAGGTGTCGAAGGCGGAGTTGAAGGATTTGAAGCTGCGACGTTAGCTGCTTGCTTCTTCTTAATCATCTCGTCCACCATTATCGAAATCGCGCTGACCACAATCCCAAGCAAGACGATTGATTCATGCATAGTGAGCACGGCATCGGGATGCATGTGCGGGTTGCGATGAAGATTTTTGATTTGTCGTAGAACCTCTAACGTCTCTTTTGCTGCGCCATGTTTCTCAATCTCAACTATGTAAGTTCCCATCGCGGCATCGCCACCCTGACTTGTCTTCGGTCGGGCTGCCCCGCCACTCAACACGTCAAAAGACTCACGCAGCACAGACTCCATTGCCCGCAGCATGTGAAATCCGGCTGCGGTCGGAAGATTAAAGACTAAGCATCTGCCCGCTTCGCGCATTTCATTCTGAGAGTAGTCGGATAAATGCGCCCTAACTTCTTCGGGAATCACTTCTTCCCCACGTTGAACTAAGGTATGTGTGGAATAACCCGCTTTCTGTGAGACGGCATATACGTTCAAGCCAACTGCCTCCATAGAGAAAACAGTCTCGAACTCGTCAAGCTTTTTGTGGATTGCTTGAACAGTTGTTTTCGTTATCTTTTTTTTCCAGTCTAGCTCAGACCCGTCATCGTTTTTAGTCGCAAACTCTTCATCAACTAAATTTTTTAGAGCCTGCGCGACTGACCTCGAAAGTCTCAGAGGAATCGCGTTGGTGTGTAGAAGGAATTTACGCAGACTGTTACTCGCACGTAGCAGTGGCATGAGAGTTTCGTTAAAAGTCATTTCGCCATGCAGCCTTCTAAGACCACTCAGAAGTGTGCCCAACTCGTAAAAGACATATTGATTTACTCTTAGCGGGTAAATGCCCCGCAGCTTGCTGCGAATGTTCGCCTGCTATCCGCAATACTCCGCAGCTTGCTGCGGCGAAAATTTATCTTATTCATGCTGCCTCCGTTGATTGGATAGAACCACCATTCATTTACAGCCGATAAGGTATAGGAACTCTAAATCAGACGTGTAAGATGATAGCCTGATAAGAAAGGGCTAT
>JACDEG010000102.1 GCA_013816505.1 Pyrinomonadaceae bacterium
CGCGACTCCGGCGAGCGCGCCGCACAGGCCGATGACCGCGCCTTCAGCGACGAAGATCAGCATCACGCCGCGCGCCCGCGCACCCATCGCACCGAGAATCGCGATGTCACCGCGACGCTCGACCACGAGCAGCACGAGCGTCGTCGTGCTGCTCAGCGCGGCGACGATCATAATCAGCGTGATGATGAGAGCGACGGTGCGGCGCTCCAGTTCGAGCGCGGCGAACAGCGGGCGATTGGCTTCGCGCCAGTCGACAATCGTCCAGCGGTCGCCGACGACGCGGCGCACGCGCGCGGCCACCGCGTCGGTCGCGTAGATATCCGCAACCTCGACGCTCAACGCCGAAGCTTCCGGCTCAGACGCGGCGTCACCACCGCGCGCCGCCGCGCCCAACGAAACGTAGACCCACGTCGCGTCATAATCGTAGAGACCGGAGCGAAAGATGCCCGCGACGCGGACGCGGCGGGCGCGCGGCGCGAGTCCCGGCGGCTCCGGCATCCTCTCGCCGGTAATCAACAATCCTTCGTCGCCGACGCGGTCGAGTCCGGCGCGCGCCGCCAACTCCGCGCCGATGACGACATCAATCGGAGGCGCGTTCAGAGATTCATCCATCGCCGCCGCGCCGAACACGTGCTCCTCATCCTCAGCGATTTTTCGATTGGCGGTCTGACTGTTGTTCTGCCCGGTAATCTCGCTTGGCTTGATGTCAGTCGGTGAAGGCTGGCGCTTGCTTCCCGTGTCATCAAGCGTCTCATCAAGCGTCGCTCGGCGAAGCAGCGGTTCGATTGATCCGGCGATGAGCGTGCGGCGGATTTCCGCGACAGCGCGCGCGGCCTGCGGATCGACTCCGCGCATTACTGCGTAGGCTGCGCCGCCGTCGCGACCGCTCAACAGCGCGCCGTCATAGATGGTCGCCGCCACCTCGACCACGCCTTCGACGCCCCGCATCTGCGTCACCAGAGGTTGCCATCCCGTGATCGGTCGATGGTCTGCGCGCAGCAGCGTCAGGTGCGCCGTGCCACGCAGAATCTTGGTGCGCAGTTCGTCGCGGAATCCGTTCGCCAGCGCGAGCGCGATGATTAACGCCGCAACGCCACACGCGATGCCGACCACCGCCGCCAGCGCCGTGACCTGCACCGTCCGTCGCCCGCCGCGCCGTCCGCCGAGGTATCTGAGCGCGAGGAAAAGTTCATATGGCATAACGTGAATCCGAGTCGTCCGTCATTTTTTGTTTTTCAGCACGGCGACCCATTGTCCACGGCGTTCTTCGCGGAAGATGATTTCCGCGCCAAAGAGCGACGCCGCGGCGTCGGGCGAGAGGTCGTCGTGAAAGTTGGTGGAGAACAGGAACACGAGGTCGAACGGTGCGCCACCCGCATGCGCCGCCGCAAGATGTTCTTTTGAAAAATGCGGCACCGACTCGACGGCGAGCGGGCGGCTGGTGTAACCGAAGTAAGGCTCGCGCAATTCATCAGTGCCGGGCCACGTGGTCAACACGCGCGCGTCCGGGTGCCGTTCGGCGATGAACCGCGCGGCTTCACGGTGGAGCAGTATGAAGTCGCGGTAGGCCAGGTTCTCTTCCCACGGATAGCGATGCGGCGGATTGACGAACATCGCGAGCACGAACGCCGCGCAGACGCCGCCGAGCACCTGCCGCCAACGAATCGCGCGCCGCCACACCGTCGAGACGAAGACGAGTATGACCAGCGGCAGCACCGGCAGCATGTAACGCGCCAGCACCGCGCCACCAATCAGCGACAGGGCCACCACGTGCACCGCCACCAGCACGCCGAACACAACCTGGGTCGACACGTCGATGCGTCGCCGCGCGCCGCCGCCACTGTCGCTGGCATCCTTGACGGGCGGGCGCAGCATCGCGAGCACGGTGGCGAGGCTCAACATGAACAGATTCATGTGGCCGGTGACGTGCCACAGACGGTTGCCGCCGGCGAACAACACGCGCTCCGGCGTGAGCGTCGCTTCGACGTTGTAGCGAAAAAATTCCGGGTTGCCGAAGACGTATCCGGTGCGTTGGTAATGGTAGGCGAGCCACAACGCGAGCGGGACCAGCGGCAACAGCAACGCGAGGATTTTGACGACCTCGCCGCGCGTCTCCATCAGATAACTTTTGCTGAAGCGTCGTTCCCGAACTCCGCGCCAACACCACCCGATAGCCGACCACCCGCCGAGCGCGAGCGGGGTCAGGATGGCCGTCTCTTTCGCCAGCGCGGCCAGCCCGAACAGCGTCAGGCAAACTGCCCACCGCGTCCACGCCGGCGGGGGCGGCGCGATCATCATCATCGACCGCGGCGCGTCCGCTTCGGCGTCACGCTCCGGGAGGTAATAGATTAGTCCCCAAATCGTCAGCGCGGCGACCGCCATGTCAAGGTGCGCCAGCGAACTCTGTGCGAAGAAAACCGGGTAGAGGGCGGTGCAGATGGTCGTTCCAATCGCGACCTCTCGGTTGGCGACGTGCCGCGCGAGCCGGAAGACGCCGAGCAGCGTCAGCGCCGCGACGATAATCATGGCGACGCGCGTCACGATGATGCCTTCGCCGAACAATTTCCAACACAGCGCGAGGTAAGCCGGCACGAGCGGCGGGTGCGCGTTCGAAAGTGTGCGCACCGGGATTAAGTCGCCAGTCAGCAAAAGGTCGCGCGCCGCCGGGATGAAGTACCCGGCCTCGTCCCAGTAGTAAGGCAGATTCAAGAGCGGCAGGTGCGCCAGGAGGGTGCCGGCGAAGATCACCGCGACCAACAGCGCGCCGGATTTTTTTTTGGTGGAAGATGGCGTCGGCGAAGAATCAACTGTTCGTGGCGGAGATGTCATCGGGCTTGAGCGCGTTTATCAGGTCGGATTCGAACGAGCCTTCCGGACGTTTAATCATCGTTAAGCGGTTGCCGCGCTCATTGTATCGAACTTCGTCCATGATGTTGTAAATCAATAGCACGCCGCGGCCTGAAGTCTTGAACAGATTGGCGGGATCGAGCGGGTTGGGAATCTCGTTGATATCGAAGCCGTCGCCCTCGTCCTCAATCGTGAATCGCGCTTCTTTCGCTGACAGCTCGGCGGTGATTCGCACCAGCTTCTGCGGGTCATTCTTGTTGCCGTGCTTGACGGCGTTGACGAATGCCTCGTCGAGCGCGACAAACAGATTGGAGCGGTCGGGCCGGATCACGCCGAGTTGCACGACGCGCTCTTGGAGGTAGTGCAGCACGCCGTTCATCAACGACAGGTCGCTCGGTAACTCGAACTCGATCTTTTCGTGAACGAACGGCAGCACCTTTAGATCGTCGACGAAGCGGAGCTTGTAGCCGAGCGTCTTTTCGACGATGGTGCGGAGTTCATCTTCATCGTACGGGCGGCGCAGAAAGTTGGCCGCGCCGAGTTTGAATGCCTTGACGATGCCGTGCTGGTGGGCCTCTTCGGATGACACCACGATGGGGACGAGCAGCCGTTTTCTTTGTAGCTCGCTCAGGATTTGGACGCCACCCTCGGCCTCGTCGGTGAGGTCGCTGATAATCAGGTCGAAGTCTTCGAGGTCTTCGCGCCCGACCGCTTCGTCGCGGTTGCCGGTCGCCACCACGTCGTGGCCGAGTTCGCACAGCACACCTTGCAGCAGCGTGAGCAGTTCCGGGTTGCCGTCAACGATCAGGATGCGTCGTTTATCCATACGGTCTTCAAGTAATCTCCGCTGTCTAAATAATGGGGGAGGGGGAGAACGCGATACTTTCTCGGAAAGCGCGCTTTCGTTGGTGCTGTACGAGGCGACACAGCACGGTGTTCCGAGTCCCATCATACAGGAAGCCGGCGATTGGTCGCCAGTCTCATGCGTTGCTCGGTACGTTGCCCGGCGCGCGCGCTTCGCTCGCCCTGACTGATGCGCCACGCATCTGCTAAACTTTCGCCGTTGCCATTAACGAACCCTGATGCACACCGTAACGCAGAGTGAGATTTCGTCGTTGCCATCGTCGGGCGCCGTCGCCGCGCGCGGGGCGGATGCCGGCGTGTCCGCGGCGCGCGCTTACCGCTTCGCCGACCTTTCGGCCTATCCGTTTAAGAAACGATGGCTGATCCGCGCCGCCGATTTAGCCTTCTACACGATGATCCACGCCGTCGGGCGCACGACGCGTTACACCGTCGAGGGTTGGGAGAATTTCGAGGCCGTGGCGCGTGACGGGAAGATTCCGATCTACACCTCGTGGCACAGCAGCGTTTTCCTCGCGACCTACTTTTGGCGACGGCGCGGGATCGTGGTGATGACCTCGCGGAGTTTCGATGGTGAATACATCGCGCGCTTTATCCAGCGCTTCGGCTTCGGCGCGGCGCGCGGCTCTTCGACGCGGGGTGGCCCCGGCGCGCTCGTCGAGATGGTGCGCCTGATGCGTGCGGGGTGCCCGGCAGGGTTCACGATTGACGGGCCGCGCGGCCCGCGCCATGTCGCCAAGATGGGCGCCGTGCTGCTCGCCAAAAAGACCGGTCATCCCGTGTTGCCCTTCGCCGTCGACGCCGCGCGCCGCTACGAAGTGCCGAGTTGGGATCGGATGCAAATCCCGCTACCGTTCACGCGCGTGTGTGTCCGCATCGCCGCGCCGATTTACGTCCCCCCGGACGCCGATGCGACGACGCTCGCGGCCAAGTGCGAAGAACTGCAACGCGCTCTCAACAACATTAACGAGTGAAGCGATTTTGAATGACTGCGCGTATAATCGGGCGGTTCGCTGCCATTCACGATTAACAACGGACACGGGCATGTCCGTGCTAATGAGTCATGCCGCATCTGAAGCGGGTACAAGTGGCAGCATGCGTAGCGAATCATGGGCTAGAATGATGACCAAAGATGAAGCGCGTCAGTTCACGGAGCGTTGGAGATTGGTGAATGAGTTCGTCGCGGAAGAAGTACGGCGCACACCGCCCGAAGTGAAATTGCGACAATTAGCCGTGCTATACGAGGCCGGGCGCACGTTAGGCTGGACTGAAAAACTTGCGGCAGGTGAAGACGAAGTGCGCGAGCGCTGGCGTGTACTTAAAGAAAAACTCGGTGTCCGAATCTAGCTTGCCAGATATGTTTGTCTCCGCGTTGCGGGACATGACCGTGTGGCTCGGAGCCGGGCAGGTTCCGCACACGGCCATTGGTGGGATCGCCGTCGCTCTCATTGCCCAACCGCGCATAACACAGGACGTGGACACACTCGTCTGGCTCGAACATGACCGGTGGAAAGATTTTCTTCAGGCTGGAGAGCGTTACGGATTTACGCCGCGACTGAGCGATGCTTTAGAGTTTGCGGTCACGGCGCGTGCGCTGCTGCTGCGGCACGAGCCGAGCGGAATTAACTTCGATGTATCTCTCGGCGCGTTGCCGTTTGAGCTTGAGATGATCGAACGCGCGGTCACAGTCAAGGTCAGTGATTTCGAAGTGAAGGTTCCGACGCCTGAAGACCTCATCATCACCAAAGCCGTCGCGCGCAGACCCAAAGATATAGTCGACATCGAAGCGATTCTGAGTGCGCACCCACATCTGGACGTGCAGCGCGTCAAGTTTTGGGTGCGGGAGTTTGCTGTCGCACTCGAAAGCCCCCAACTGTCGGAGGATTTAGAGACGCTGTTGGACCGCAGCGCAAGATAGCAAAGCAACGCAGCGCAACGAACTGCAACGCGCGCTCGATGATGTCAACGGGTGACGCTCGTTTCTGTCGGCAACCGTGGCCCACAACGGACGGCGTGTAGTACGATTGCGTTCAAACACACTTCACCGCCAACGCTTCAGTCAAGAATCGAGATGAGAAAACTTTTCCTGTTAACGACCTTCCAATGCTTTCTGCTAACCGGCACCGTGGCGCTGTGCCAAAGTACAAATCACATCGCCCGTCACAACCAAAAGTTCTTTTCCTCTTACTCACAGTACAAGTTTGAGCAGATCATCGCTAAGCTCAGAGACGTAAAATACGTGACCAGCAGGCAGGTCGGCTGGGGTAGAGCGCTCGGCGAGTTTCACAAACTTTCGAAAGAAGCGATGACCTTTGGCACAGCCATTGACTTCGCATCCCTGCTCGAAGACGGGAATCCCGTTATCAGAGTGATGGGGCTTGTCGGACTGGCTCAGACGAAGTTGGGGAACTACACAAACTTGCTCAAGTCGCGGCTCGGTGACGAAGCCGAGGTCAATGTGATGTTGGGCTGCGGGGGGCACAAGGCCACGGTCGGGGAAATCGCCAAGTGGCTTGATTGGTGACCCGAAGTTCTTCGACCGTGAATTCTAAATCGAGATATGAAGGAAGAAGCTATCAACGCCTCGCACGGTGAAGGCTACCGGAGCGGCTATGTCGCGCTTGTCGGGCGGCCTAATGCGGGCAAGTCGACGCTGCTTAATCGGCTGGTCGGCGAAAAAATCGCGGCGGTGTCGAACAAGCCGCAGACGACACGCTACCAGATACGCGGCGTCATCACGCGCCCCGAAGGACAGATCGTGATGGTCGACACGCCGGGCGTTCACCAGCCGGGGTATCTGCTCAACCGGCGGATGATGGCGGCGGTTCATGACGCGCTCGAAGGCGTCGACCTGGTCTGCTTGATCCGCGACGTGTCGGTCTCAACCGGCAATGGCGACCGTTACGTGCTCGACCTCGTCAGGCAGACGGGAAAGCCCGCGCTGCTGATTCTGAACAAGGTCGACCGTCTCCAGGATAAATCGGAAATGCTGTCGCTGATGGAGATGTACGGCGCGGCGCACGAGTGGCGGGCGGTCGTCCCTATCTCGGCACGCAAGGGCGAGATGGTCGATGTACTTGTGGCGGAGATCATCAAGCACCTGCCGGAAGGCGAGCCGATCTTCGACGAAGATGAGTTGACGGATCAGCCGATGCGCGCGATTGTCGCCGAGATCGTGCGCGAGAAAATCCTACAGACGACCGGCGAAGAGATTCCCTACGTGACCGCCGTCGTCACCGAGCGCTACGAAGAAGAGCGCCCCGACATGACGCGCATCTTCTGCGCGATCTACGTCGAACGCACCTCGCAGAAGAAGATCATCATCGGCAAGGGCGGCGAGCGTCTGAAGCAGATTGGCATACGCGCGCGTCAAGACATTGAGCACTTACTGGACCACCGCATCTACCTCGAACTGTTCGTCAAGGTCGAAGAGAACTGGCGCAACAGCGAACGCGCCCTCAACGAACTCGGCATCTCGGAAAGAGGAAAGTAAATGAGTGCGGGCACCGAGCGAGCGCTCGTCTTCTCAAGGCTTATCACCTATTACTCATCACCGATCACTTTATGATGTGGTACGCACTCGATGTGACATGTGAAGCGGCGGCGCGCGAGGCGGTCGAATACGCGCTGATGGAAGCGGGCGCGCGGGGCACAGAGTTGACCGGCGCGGATGTGACTGCCGATGAAGTAACCGCCACGGATGTGACGGGCGCGGGCGTGGCGCGGGTTGCGGCCTACTTCGACGCGCCGCCCGACGACGAGCAGGTGCGCGCCGCGCTGTCGGACGCGCTGCGCATCTACGGCCTCGCCCCCGGAGTGGTGCGCGACATGCAATCTCGCGACGTGGCGGAGCGTGACTGGCTGGCCGAGTGGAAGAAAAACTGGCAGCCGGTCGCGGTCGGCGAGCGATTAATCATCGCGCCGCCGTGGAGCGAGGTTCACGACACGCCGGGACGCATCGTGCTCCGTATCGAACCGGGCATGGCTTTCGGGACGGGCACGCACGAAACGACGCGCCTCTGTCTGGCCGCGATTGAGAAGCATTTCGACGGCGGCAGCTTTCTCGACGTCGGAACCGGCACCGGCATTCTCGCCATTGCCGCCGCGAAACTACATCCGCGCGCCCACGTCGAGGCGTGCGACATAGACTCCGACGCGATTACCATCGCGCACGAGAACGCGCTGCTTAACCACGTTAGCGAGCGCGTCAACTTCCGCGTTGGGACTGTCGAAGATGACGCCTTCTCGGTCGACTGCGTCTGCGCTAACCTGACGGCGGACGAGATCATGCTGTTACTGCCGACGCTCGTCGGTGCGTCGTGCGGACGGTTGATCCTCTCTGGCATCCTCGAAACACAGGCCGAGGCGGTGCTGGCGCGGATGCGTGAGATCGGCATCGATGAGTGTGAAGTGACGAGCGAGGGCGAGTGGGTCGCGCTGACGGTTTAATGCGACACGCGGCGGCGGGGCAGAGGCCGTTCGCGGGGCAGACTAAATCTGAAGCATCCGCCATTGGGACACTGCGCCAGAGAAGTAGCGCTCGTGACCATCGCCCTCTCGAACCGACGCTGATTCATCATTCACGATTCCGCCATCATTCATGATTTCGCCTTCTTCGTTTTGCCATGACACGCCGCCGCTTCCACGCTCCGCCGGACGCCTTCACACACACAGATGACGTGCCCAGCGTGACGCTCGCGAGCGACGAAGCGCGCCACCTGCGCGATGTGCTGCGCCTGCGGGCGGGCGACGAAGCATTTGTGTTCGACGGCGAAGGCAACGAGTACCGCTGCACCGTCGCCGATGCCGGACACGGACGCGCGCGGGGCGGCGACGTCGCGACGCTCGCCATCGAAGAGCGCGTCGCCCCGCCGCACGCTGAATCGCCGCTTCGTCTAACGCTTGCGCTCGCGTTGCTGAAAAACGAGAAGTTCGATCTGGTGGTGCAGAAGGCGACCGAATTGGGCGTGTCGCGCATCGTGCCGGTGATGACGAAACGCGGCGATGTGCGCTGGCGCGACGCGGGCGACGCCGAGAAACGAAGAGGGCGCTCGAAGCGTCTCGCGCTCGAAGCGGCGAAACAGTCGGGGCGCGCGTGTGTGCCGGCCATCGACGCCCCCGCGACGTTAAGCGCTGTGCTGTCGGATCAAACGGCGGCGGGCGCCGATTGTATGCGAGTGATGTTCACCGAGCGCGCCGGGCACAGTCTTACCGAGTCGTTGAACGGTTGGCCCGCACGCACTACGTCGGCGACGGCTTCAGTTACGGCTTCAGTTACGGCACTGGTCGGGCCGGAGGGCGGTTGGGAAGATGAAGAGATTGCACAGGCCCGCGATGCTGGATGGCTCGTCGTCACGCTCGGCGGTCGCACGCTGCGCGCCGAAACGGCCGCCGTCACCGCCGTCGTTTTGCTCCAACACCTCGGCGGCGACCTGAGATAGCGCGCGGACGCTAAATCTTAAGCCGAGCGTATCGGGACAGAGGATAAGTAGTACGACAAAAGTAAAAAGGCAAAAGTGAAAGCGAAGTAATGGCGCTGCTTCCGTTTCTCGCTTTGACGAACGACCTCGCGCGGGAGCAGAATACGCAGACGGCGGGTACAGCAAAGTCGTCCGTCGCGTGAACCGAACGGAACGGTTCGCATCATGGTTGGAAAGCAACATCGGCGGGGGCAACATTTGATGGCGATGAGCAAAGAAGACGCGGTTAAAAAGGCGCGCGCCGACGCGGCTCGGCGGCTCGGCGTTCCGGAAAACGAGATTAAGGAAGAATCTATCGAGCAGGCCGATTTTCCCGACATGGCACTCGGCGCCCCGGCGAAAGATGAGATGAGCGGGATGATGATCTCCACGGGATGGCGCATCCGGTTGAGCGGCGGCGGCCGCAAACTGGAATACCGCGCGGACGATAATCAACTGCGGCTCTACAACTTCAACGGCGCGAATCATCGCATTTAAATCTCTGAAGTCGAGGTCTGAAGTTTTGTGCATAACTATTTCCGAATTGACTTCAGACTCCAAGACTCCAGACTAAAGTAGTGAGGTAATACTAATGAACCGGCATAATTTTCTCGGACACTTAACACTGGCCTTGGCGGTCATCATGGTCGCCGCCTTCATCGGCCAGATGCGTAGTTGGGAGAAGGAACGCATCGCGCGCCCCGCTCAGACCGGATCAACTATCAGACTGGGTGATCAGGCAGGCGCCATTCAGATCGACCAGAGCGGAGAGGCGGAAGTGTTGGTGCGCTTCAAACGCGGAATCAGCGAAGAACAGATTGAGACCGTCGTCCGAGGCTTCGACGACATCATCGAAGACGAGATCGAAGCGGTCGACGGACTCGCCGTCATCTCCGACGCTGACGGTCTTGACGCCGCAGAGATTGACGCCTACCGCGCGCTCCGCATCGTCGAGTACATCGAACCGAACTTCGACATCAACCTCGTCGAGCCGGAGCTTGGCGATGATACGGACAGCGAAATCAACGACGACTTTGAGGTGACCGAAATGATTGGGCGGAGCGGCGCGGCACCAAACGATCCGCAGTTCGCCGAGCAGTGGGCGCTGAACAACACCGGGCAGCGCAACGGCAAGCACAAGGCCGACATCGACGCGCTGAAAGCTTGGGGCAAGACCCACGGCAGCGACAAAGTCGTGGTCGCGGTGCTCGACAGCGGCGTTGATTACACACACCCCGACCTCATCAGTAACATGTGGGTTCGGCCCGACGGCCTCGCGCCTTACGTGGACGCGCAACTCGGCGAGATCGACGACCTCCACGGCTACAACGCCGCCGAGAATAACGGCGACCCGATGGACGATAACGGCCACGGCACGCACTGCGCCGGCATCGTCGGCGCTGAAGGCGACAACGGCGAAGGCATCGCAGGCGTCAACTGGAAGGTCGAGATCATGCCGCTGAAGTTTATGTCGGCGGGTGGCTTCGGCACCACGAAGGATGCCATCGAAGCGATTAACTACGTCATCGCGCGCAAAAAGGCGGGCGTCAATGTGCGCGTTATCAGCGCCAGTTGGGGTTCGACGCAACGCTCGCGCGCGCTCGAAGACGTGATTCGCAAGGCCGGCGAGGAAGGCGTCCTGTTCGTCGCGGCAAGTGGCAACTCGAATGCTAACACCGACCGCGTGCCGCACTTTCCGTCGAGCTACAACCTGCCGAACGTCATCAGCATCGCCGCGATGAATCGCAACGACGAGTTAGCCTCGTTCTCCAACTACGGCCCGAAGAGCGTCCACCTCGCTGCGCCCGGCGTCGAGATTCTGAGTACGTGGCTCAATGGTCAGTACAAAGAAGCATCGGGAACTTCGATGGCAACCCCGGTCGTCTCCGGTGTCGCCGCGTTGATTCTTTCAAACGAGAATGATCTGTCCGTGAAGGAACTGCGCGAGCGTCTGTTGAAGTCGGTGGACAAGATTGACCGTTTGCAAGACAAGACAGTGAGTGGCGGGCGCATCAACGCCGCGCTTGCCGTCAAGGATAATTAGACAAGCGATTCCGGCTGTCACATTGTTTTCGCTGAAACCCCTTCGATTCTCGCCGAGAACCGAAGGGGTTTCTTGTTTCGGCGCGCGTCAATGCTAAAATAGTCGCGCCTTATCAATCCCGAATCTCAATTTTGCATAAAACTTTACGCATGATCTTCGCTCTGCGGGGAGCTACCTGCTAATCGTTTATCATTCGAGGCCGCGTTGAAAGATTCGCCTGCCAATTTAATATCAGAAGACAACCGCGAAGAAGTTAGCCCGCGCGACTCGCAGCAGCCGTTCGTGCTGGCGCTCGATGTCGGCTCGTCGAGCGCGCGCGCCATCTTCTACGACGCGCAGGCGAGAGCCATCACGGGGACGCTGGCGCGTGTCGAGCGGGGATTTGTTACGACTGCCGACGGCGGCTCGGAGATGGACGCGGAGGAGGCGCTCGCGGGCGTCGCGCGCGTGCTTGACGAAGCGCTTCAGTGCGCGCCGCCGGAAATCATTTCACATACCAAGGCCGTCGCCGTCTCGTGCTTCTGGCACAGCCTAGTCGGCGTTGACGCCGAAGGCCGCGCTCTCACGCCGGTGCTCGGCTGGGCGGACACGCGCGCCGCCGGTGAAGCGGCGGAACTACGGCATCAGCTTGATGAACGCGCGACGCACCGGAGAGTCGGCTGCCGTTTTCATCCGAGCTACTGGCCGGCGAAGCTGCGCTGGCTGAAGAAGACGCGGGCAGAAATTTATCAGGCCGTGAATCGTTGGATGTCTTTCGGCGAATTTCTGGCGTTGCGTCTGTCGGGCGAAGTGGCAGCGAGTGTCTCGATGGCGTCGGGCACCGGGCTACTTGACCAGCGGCGGTGCGTGTGGGACGAAGAGCTTCTCGCTCAACTCAGCGTCGGCATCGAACATCTGCCGCCGCTGGCGGGGCTGAGAGTTGACACTTTCAGTCTCGCGGGCGAGTACGCGGATCGCTGGCCGCAGCTTCGCCGGTGCAAATTGTTTCCGGCCATTGGCGACGGCGTCGCCAATAACATCGGCGCGGGCTGCGTCTCTCGTGAACGTATCAGCCTGATGATCGGAACGTCGGGCGCGATGCGCGTCGCCTACGACGGCGAAGCGCCCGCTGAGTTGCCTTCGAGCCTCTGGTGTTACCGCGCGGATCGTCGGCGCGTCGTCGTCGGCGGGGCGCTTTCTGATGGCGGCGGCTTACACGATTGGATGACCGACACGCTCGCGTTGAACGAGGATGCGAAAGCCGTCGAGCGCACGCTCACGGCGTTGGAGCCGAACGCACACGACTTAACGGTGCTGCCCTTCTGGGCGGGCGAGCGAAGCACGGGCTGGCACCCGGAAGCGCGCGGTGCGATTCTCGGACTGACGACGCACACTCGCCCGCTCGAAATTCTTCAAGCCTCGATGGAGGCGGTCGCCTACCGCATCGCACTGCTCGCCGCCGAGCTTGAGCCTTACGCGCCCGGCGCTGAAGTACGCGCCTCCGGCGGCGCGCTGTGGGCTTCTTCGTTTTGGACACAGATGCTGGCCGACGTAATGAATCGCCCGGTTAAAATCTCGCGCGTCCGCGAAGCGTCAAGCCGCGGAGCGGTTTTACTTGCGCTCGAAGCGCTGGGTGCAATAAAAAGTCTCGACGAACTACCAGCTTCCGTCGGCCAGACATTCACGCCCGACGCGAAACGCCACGCGCGCTACCGCGAAGGGCTTGAACGCCAGCAGAAGTTTTATGAACTACTCGTCAGCAATCAGGAGACGAGCAACACTGCAAATACTGAACAATGACTTTTGGCAAATCAGTCTTACTGCCGAGCTACGTTCGGCAAGCACATTTCAAAACGTCTGAGATGAAATCCAACAGCTTTGAGTTTGATTGTCTGAATTGTAATCAAGTAATGAGGATTGTTTTTAATGTTCTCATCAATGCCACTTGGGATTTGAAGGAAGCGATTGGCGAGAAGCTGGCAACACAGGCGAAGAAATTTTATGGAATTGGTCTGGTCGGTAAGTCCCCCGGTGGAGGTTGGCCTCACATGACAATTTGCTGTTGCGAGCGTTGTCGTACAAAGTGTCTGATTTATGCGGGCGTAGAAGAGATTTACAATTCGATGTACCAAGTCACCATCCAAGCAGTCACCGAACTGATTGAAAGCGAGGAGGATTCGCATAATGAGCGCGTCAACAACTGTGAGTGAAAATAAACCCACGTCCAAACTGGACGAACTTTGCATCAACACGATCCGCGCGCTGTCGCTCGACGCGGTGCAGAAGGCCGAGTCGGGGCATCCGGGTCTGCCGCTCGGCGCCGCGCCGATGGCTTACGTGTTGTGGACGCGCTTTCTCCGCCACAACCCGCGCAGCCCGAAGTGGTCTGGGCGCGACCGCTTTCTTTTGTCCGCCGGTCACGGCTCAATGCTGCTCTACTCGCTGCTCCATCTGACGGGCTACGACCTGCCGCTTGAAGAGTTGAAGAACTTTCGCCAGTGGGAATCAAAGACGCCGGGTCACCCTGAGAACGTGCTGACGCCGGGCGTCGAAATTACGACCGGGCCGCTCGGACAAGGGTTCGCCAACGGCGTCGGGATGGCGATGGGCGCGGCGCACCTCGCCGACAAGTTCAACCGCCCCGGCTTCCCGCTCATTAACTCGCACGTCTACGCGATTGTTTCCGACGGCGACTTGATGGAGGGCGTCGCGTCGGAAGCGGCGTCGCTCGCCGGTCATCTAAAACTCGGCAATCTGATCTATCTCTACGACGACAACCAAGTGACCATCGAAGGCTTCACCAGTCTCGCCTTCTCTGAGAACGTGCCGCAACGCTTCGAGTCGTACGGCTGGCACACGCTGACGGTCAAGGACGGCAACGACCTTGATGCGATTGAGCGTGCGATTCGTGAAGCGCAGAGCGTCACCGACCGCCCGTCGCTAATCTCCGTCAAGACTGTGATCGGCTTTGGGATGCCGACCGCCGGAACGCGCAAAGCTCACAGTGACGCGCCCGGCGAAGACGCGGTACGCACGACGAAAAAGGCGCTCGGCTGGCCGGAGGATAAAACCTTCTACATACCCGACGAAGCATTGAGCAATTTCCGCGGGGCCGTCGAGCGCGGCGCGACGCTCGAAGCCGAGTGGGACGCGCTGGTTGATAAGTACAGCCGCGAGCATCAAGAACTTGGCGCGGAGTGGCATCGCGTAATGAGCGGCGAGTTGCCCGCCGGTTGGGAAGATCATCTGCCGAAGTTCGAGAACGCGAAGCCAATGGCAACGCGTGCCGCGAGCGGCGAAGTGATTAATGCGCTCGCGCCCATTATCCCCGCGCTCGTCGGCGGCTCGGCCGATCTCGGCGTATCAAACAACACGGACATTAAAGATGGCGGCGACTTTGAAGCTGATTCTTACGCAGGGCGCATTC
>JACDEG010000103.1 GCA_013816505.1 Pyrinomonadaceae bacterium
ATTGATGCTGTTCTGTTAATTGAAGGCGGCGGTCAGAATCGAACTGACGAATAAAGGTTTTGCAGACCTCTGCCTTACCACTTGGCTACGCCGCCGGAGAAAGGGATGAGGGCGGAGGGATGAAGGATGAAATAAACAAGCGTCTTACTTCATCACTCATCCTTCCGACCTCATTTTTGATATTTGGAGCGGGAGACGAGATTTGAACTCGCGACTTTCACCTTGGCAAGGTGACACTCTACCACTGAGTTACTCCCGCTTCTTAGGAAGCCCCAATTCTACGGATTCATCTGGTGTTGTCAAGTGACCCCGCGAACGAGTCGTGAGGCGAATTGAGGGACGTGGACATCTCGCGCACCACCCGCCCGCTATGCCGCGCGGCGCGGGGGCGCGAAAGTCGGTGCGCCGTTTCTGAAACAATTGTGGCATCATGGCGGTAACAACGGGGCTGCTAAGCAGAAAGGCAAAAGTAAAAAGGTAAAAGGCAAAAGTAACAGCCAATCAGAAAGCTGCTGTTAATGTGTTCTTCATACCGATAAACTTTTGCTCAGTTACTTATTTAGTAACGAGACTCTTTATGAAGAAGCGTGTGCGGCTGATGCTCGGCGGGCTGTTCTTTGCGGTGATGTTCGTCTTCGCCGGGGCGAACGCGTACCAGACGTTCCAGTTTCGGCAGAGCGCGCCGGGATGGACGATGATGAAGCGCGACGGGCGCGTCATCGTCGAGCAGGTTAACCAGACCGGTGCGGCGACGGCGTTGCGCGTCGGTGATGAAATTATTTCGTTCAATGGCCGGCCGCTCGGAAGCATTCGCGAAGTCAATTCGCTGTCGCGCGAAGATGTGGGGTACATGTACACGCTCGGTGTCCGGCGCGACGGCCAGACGCAGGAGATTTCTCTCCGCACCGCGCCGGTCTCGGCGACGACCATCACATTCACTACGCTACTGGTGGCAGTCATCCCGGCCATCTTCCTGACGTTCGGGTTCGCAATCTTTATCCTCAAGCCGTTCGATAACCAAGCGCTGTTGGCGGCGCTGATGTTCGGCATGTTCGTGCCCGGCGGTCAGTATCCGTCGCTCGACGGTCTGCCAGGCGGGATCGTCGCGGTCATGGTCATCGCGATGATCGTCGCCGAGCCGTTCTGGGCGCCGCTCTTCCTGCACTTCTTTCTGACCTTCCCGGAGCGCGCGGCGATTCTGCGGCGGTTCCCGCGCCTCGAATTCGGCATCTATCTGCCGCAAATTTTGATCGCGCTGCCGCTGGTTGTGGTCGGTGCGGTTCTGCTCGCCGCCGACTCGGATTACTTTTACGATTTGACGGACAGATTTTCGCTGATTGGGAAATTCATCGTCGTCGCCGGCGTGCTTTACATCCTGGCCGGACTGCTGATGCTGATTGTCAACTATCGCTCGGCGAGCACGCAGTCGCGGCGGAAACTGCGCGTGCTGGTGGCGGGTTGTCTCGCCGGTTTTGTGCCGTCGTTCGTACTATTCGGGTTGTTCCTGCTGTCGGGCCGCATCGAGATTAGCCAGACCGTCTTCAGGTGGCTCGGCATCGCGTCGTTGCTGTCGTTCATACTGTTTCCGCTGTCGTTCGCGTACGCGATTCTTCGCTACCAAGTCATTCCCGTCAGGCTCATCATCCGGCGTGGCGTGCGCTATGTGTTTGTCGCGCGCGGCTCGGTGATTCTGGAGTTGGTCGCCGTCGGCGTCGTGCTGACGTTCTTTCTGAACACGTTCTTCAACTACCTGCAAGCCAGGAGCGGGCTGTTTATCGGCATCGTCTCCGGCGTGGTTTCAATCGCGGTCTGGAACATCACGACGCTGCTGCACCGGCGCGTTATCGCCCCGGTCATCGACCGACGCTTCTTCCGGCGTGCGTACAACGCGCAACAGATTTTCGCCGAACTCGGCCAAGCGCTGCGCGTCACGGCCGATCTGCGCGAGATGACCGCGCTCGTCAGCACGAAGGTGCAGGACGCACTACAGACTGAAAACGCGAGCATCTTTCTGCGCGACGACACGACCGGCGATTACATCAGCGCGGCCTCTTCGCATTACGTCGAGGGCAGCCGCGTCACGGTGACGACCGAACAGGGACTGGCGATACCGCATAACGCCTTTGTGGTCGCGCGGCTGCGCGAATCGTCGCAGCCGCTGACCATCGACTTCCATGACCCGCAGGGGTGGGCGCAAGCGCTGCTCGCCGCCGACAACTCGGCGAAAGGCACTTGGCGACGTGAAAGCGAAATTTTGCGACAGCTCAACTCGACGCTGCTGTTGCCAATCGCCACCAAAGAGGCGCTGCACGGATTCATCTCGCTCGCCCCGCGTCTCGGCGATCTGCCGTTCTCGCGCGAGGATCGACAGATGGTGCTGGCCGTCGCGTGGCAGATGGCATTCGCGATTGAGAACACCCAGTTGGTTCAGCGCAAGGTCGAGGAGGAGCGTCTGCGGCGCGAGATGGAGATGGCGACCGAAGTGCAGCGCCGCTTGTTCCCCGAATGCCCGCCGGAACTTCCTTCGCTTGACCTCGCGGGCGTGTGTCACCCGGCGCGCGGCGTCGGCGGCGACTATTATGATTTTTTGGTGCTCGGCGGTGGGCAGGTCGGGGTCGCCGTCGCCGATGTCGCCGGCAAGGGAATCTCCGCCGCACTGCTGATGTCGACGGTGCAGGCGTCGCTGCGCAGCCAGGCGCGTTCAGGCAACGAGCGTTTGACGGAACTGGTTTCGTCGATGAACCGACTGCTCAGCCGCTCGACCGGCGCGCACAGCTACGCCACCTTCTTCTACGCTCAGTTCGATGAACAGACCCGCGCGCTGACCTACGTCAACGCCGGTCATAACCCGCCGATTCTGGTGCGCGCCGGTGCCGACTCGCGACGGCGCGAAGTGGCCCCTGACCATGCCCCTCATCGACTTTCAAGCGGCGGCGGGGCGGCAGTGGCCATGAGCACCGAGCACCTGAGACTCACCGTCCCGATTGACTCGCTGACCACCGGCGGCCCGGTGATTGGCGTGTCCGAAGATTTCACTTACGAACAGGAGACGGTGCAGACAGCGCGCGGCGACGTGCTGGTGGCATACACCGACGGCGTGACCGAGGCGCTCAACCCGCGCGGCGAGGAGTTCGGCGAAGAGAGGCTGCGACGCCTCGCCGCACGCACCGCGCACCTGTCAGCCGCAGAGATCACCGCCAAGATCATCGAGAGCGTCGAAGGCTGGTGCCAGGACACGCCCCAGCACGACGACATCACGCTCGTCATCATGAAAGTGAAATGACGCGAAGCGAGTAAGTAACTCAAACGTGACAGGTGACAGGTGACAGGAAAGAATAAGCAGCGTCCCATTCCAGCACGCTCGCTCTCTCGTGGTGATGTTCCACAGCGTGCGGATGCCAAGTTAGACGGCACTGGTCAATAGCGTAACCGCCGAAGAAAACCGCATCTTTCCTGCTTGTCCTGTCACCTGTCACCATTTACCTGTCACTGATGAATGTTTTGACTTCCGACTTCCTTATTCCGCCCACCGACGTTTACGGAATTTCTCTTCCGTCCAGAAGGCGCGCAGTAGCCTGAGGTGGGGCGCGTGCTCGTTTGTCTGCTCGCCGGCGCGCGTGTCCGGCGATGGAGGAAGGATGACGCTCACCACGTCGAAGCGGTATGCGGCGGCCGTCACTCCGAGCAGGCGGCGATAGATGCGTGCGGCGCGTGTAATCTGCCGTTGCTTACGCAGGTCGACGTTGGCTTCGGGCGCGGCGAACCAGTCAGAGGCGCGGGTCTTGACTTCGATGAAACAGAGCGTGTCGCCATCGTAAGCGATCAGGTCGACCTCGGCATGCACTAACGCGCCGCGCGAGTTACGGCCGACCGGCAGTTTGAAGTTCGCGGCGACGAGCCGATAGCCCGCGCGTTCAAGATAGGCGGCGGCCAACGCCTCGCCACGTTGACCAAGGGCGAGGTGAGGTGCGAGTTCGACGCGCGGGCGATTCAGGCGGGCGCGGGCGCGCCGCCAGATGTCGGAGATTGTGTGAGGCCAAATCATCAGAGTCGTAACCTTGGTGCGCACGGCGAGGATGCTGAAGCAAAAACAGTTTTGAGTTTTCAGTTTTGAGTTTCCAGATCACAACCTGATGTCTGGACACTTTTTAAATTGCCCCGTATGGCCTGATGGTAATAGCCCAGCGATTTATCGCTGGGACATCGGCAACCCCTACACATCCAGTCCCGTAAGGGACGGCTGAAGCTTCATTTCACAGGAGGTGTTCAGCCGTCCCTTACGTGACTGTCTCACGTTTTGTGCGTTCCCCGGCGATAAATCGCTGGGCTATATATCAAGCGTCCCTGACGGGACGAAAACTGTGTCCAGCCCATCAGGCTCAAAACTGAAAACTGAAAACTCAAAACTGTTCGACGGTTTGATCGTCGCGGCGGTACTCCTTGCGGCGGCACTGCCGCCACGTTACACTTTCCGCGCCCCGCCCAAACACGCTTTCGCTCCGTCGCGACCTGACTCGCTTAGAGTGACCAAGCGCGCGTCCGTCGAACCTGGGCGGGAATCTCACATCAACTGAACTTGAGGGGCACTCTTGCGACACCCGATCCATGAGCACCACCGAACCAGCAACCTTTGAACAGAGCACACCGGAGCGCGCCATCCCGCCGTTGGTGGCAATCGTCGGACGGCCGAATGTCGGCAAGTCGACGCTCTTTAATCGGCTCGTCGGCGAGCGCCGCAGCATCGTCGGCGACGAGCCGGGCATCACGCGCGACCGCATTTACGGCGAGACGGAGTGGGCCGGGCGTCGCTTCGCCGTGGTCGATACCGGCGGCATCGTGCCGGATGACGACGCGGTGATTCCCGCGAACATTCTGAAGCAGGCGGAATTCGCCATCAGCGAGGCGCGGGCGCTGGTCTGGGTGGTCGATGTCCGCGCCGGTATCACCCCGCTCGATGAAGAGTTAGCGCGGTTGCTGCGCACCACCGGCAAGATCGTGCTGGTCGCCGCCAACAAGGCGGACGCTCTGCGGCTGGAAGCCGACGCCGGAGAGTTTCACCGCTTCGGCTTCACGGATGTCATCCCGCTCACGGCGGAACAGGGCGACGGCGTCGCCGACCTGCTCGACTCAATCGTGGCCCACCTCGCCGACGAGTCGGGCCAGCGGGAAGATGATACAGAGGATGATGTCGGCGGGGAACCAACTGAGCGACTCGTTCCGCGCGAGGTACGATTAGCCATCGTCGGGCGACCCAATGTCGGCAAGTCGTCGTTGCTGAACCGACTGCTCGGCGAGGAGCGTGTGATCGTGTCGCCCGTCGCCGGAACGACGCGCGACGCCATCGATACGTTGATGGAGCACGACGGGCGACAGTTTCGTTTGATCGACACGGCGGGCATCCGGCGCAAAGGCAAGACCGAGGAGATGGCGGAAAAGCTCTCCGTCGTGATGGCGCGCCGCAGCCTCGAACGCGCGGATGTCGCGGTGGTGGTCGTCGACGCGCTGGAAGGAGTCGTCGCGCTCGACGCCAACATCGCCGGCTATGCGTTCGAGGCCGGCTGCTCGATCATCATCGCGGTTAACAAGTGGGACTTGCTGAAAGACAAAGTGACGGGAACGCCTGCCGAGTTCGAGCGGAACCTGCGCGACAAGATGAAGTTCCTCGATTGGGCGCCGGTCGCCACCATCTCGGCGCTGACCGGGCAGCGTGTCGACAAACTTCTGCCGCTCGCGGTGCAGGCCAACGAAGCGCGCAACCGTCGCGTCTCGACCGCGCAACTCAACGCCTTCTTCGAACGTGCCGTCGCCTCGCCGCGCGCGCCGAGCGCACCCGCCCCGGTCAAAGGCGGGCGCTCGCGTCTGCACGTCCAATACGTGACACAGATCGGCGTGCGACCACCGGCCTTCGTCGTCTTCACCGCGGGCGGCAAGCCCGGCCTACACTTTTCTTACGAACGTTACCTACAGAACCGTCTGCGCGAGGAGTTCGACTTTTTCGCCACGCCGCTCAGAATCATCGAGCGCCACCGTAAAAACCGGAGACTGCAAAATTAGGGATGAAGGATGAGGGATGAGGGATGAATGAGAACCAGAAGTCAGAGCTCAGGACACAGCACACAGAAGTAATGAAGGAAGTCGCCGCTGATATTCAGTATTCAGTATTCTGTATTCTGTATTCCTGGATTCATCCCTCATCCCTCATCCTTCATCCCTTAAATCATCCTTCATCCCTGTTCTTTGTTCCATTCCTTCGCGGTTTAGTTTAGTGTGGGTTAGCTCTGACCGACGCCCCTTCCTCAAAACTCCGACCTTGGTCCCTAAATGGCTGAACAGCACACAGACTTCGCGGCGCTTTTCGAGCGGATGAGCGATCCGGCCCTGGTCATCGACGCGGGCGGCGAGCGCGTGCTCGCGCTCAATCCGGCCTTCGCGGAATTGATTGGCAAGACGCCGGAGTCGACGCTGAGTCTCGCGCTCGGCGACGTGCTGCGACCGGGAATGCACGAAGGCGAAGAAGGAAACGGCGACCGCGAGGGGACCGCGCACGTGCCATCAAGGCAGGGTGATGAATGGATGCCAGTGTTAGTCGAACGCCTCCCTTGCCTGTGGAATGACCTCGCCGCAACGCTGTGCGTGGTGCGGCGCGATGATCATTCGGATCAGAAAAAACTGCGCCGCGAGATGGAAGGATGGATTCAGCGCGAGATGATGGTGGCGCAGATTGGCCGCAAACTCGCCCAATCGCAAGATCCGGCAACCATTCTCGAAGAGGCCGTCGCAACTCTCGGCGAGGCGCTCAAAGCTGATCGCTGTCACATCCTCCTGTTCAGGGAAGATCGCAGCGGCGTTGACGGGGGCAAGGTGCTGGTGGAGTACGAGTATCTGGCGAACAATTGTCAACCGCTGCGCGGGCAGGTTTGGTCGGTGCGCGAGAGCGGCTACGTGCGGCGCGTGCTCGAAGCAGACGAGCCAATTGCTATCGAAGACTGGAGCACCATTGAGCCTGACGTGTTGACGGAGGTGTATGGCAGCCTCAACGTACGAGCCGTGCTGTCCACACCCATCGAACCAGGCGGCTCGCGGCGCGGATTGCTCGAACTCCATCACTGCTCCGACACGCGCGTGTGGACGGAAGAGGATCGGAAGCTCGTCGCCACGGTCGCGGGGCAGGTGTCGGTCGCGCTCGCCAATGCCGAACTGCACGAGACGAGTCAGCTGCGCAACGAGGAGCTACGCGGACTCTACGAAATCTCCCGCGCCTTCTCAACGATGACCGATACGGCGGACATCAGCGGTCGCCTTGCCCGCGCGATTGCGAACCTGGTTGGGGGCGAGATGTGCCTGATCGCGACTTATGACCGCCGCCGGAACATGGTGCGCGCCGAAGCGCCGGGGTATAACACGCCGCCGAATCTGTTGCGTGACTTCTACTTTAAACTCGACGAACGCGACCCGTACACCCGGATTTTCCAATCCGGGGAGGCCTTCCTTTCAAATGACCCGGCGGGCGACCGCAACCTCAACCACGATTTCACGGAGAGGTACGGCATCCGTTCGGTGATGATCGTACCGTTGCGCCTGAAGCACGAACTGATCGGCTTCATCTGCGTGGCCAACCGCACAGGCGGCTTCAGAGATCGTGATCTGAACCTGCTTGAGATATTCGCGGTGCAAGTCGCCGAAACGATTGTCAACGCGCGCCTGTTCGTGACCATCCAGGCGCAGGCTGAGCGCGAGGCGATCATCAACCGGTTGCTGCTTTCTCTGCAGAGTGGCGGCGAGCCGGAACTGAAAATTCACTCGCTGATCGAGCGCATCGGCGAAGTCCTCAACCTCGACCGGTGCATCGCAGAGCTGTTCGCCGACGACGCTTACGGCGATTTTTACGGCGAGTGGTGCGCCGAAAACGTTGCGCCGATGACTGACTGGCAGGCCATCATGCAAAACTCGCCCATTCGCGACGCCCTGCGGACGCACCGCCGACCTTTGATGACCGACGATGTGCGCACGCATCCGCTCGCCGTCGGGCTGGAAGAGTTGATCGAGAAGACCACTCTTCAAAGCATCCTTGTCGCGCCGATCATGCGGCAGGGGCGTGTCATCGGCTCGCTCAGCGGACACCAGACGCGCCGCAAGAGGCATTGGTCGGAGGATGACATCGATCTGTTGATGGCGGTCGCCACGCACGCCGGCTCGACGCTTGAGAACGCGCGTCTGATCTCCGAACTGCGCGAAGCCAACCGCACCAAGGATGAATTCCTCGCGACCCTCTCGCACGAACTGCGCACGCCACTGACCGCGATTACCGGCTGGGTCGACCTGTTGAGTGAAAGCCCGCTCCTCAAAACTCACGAAGATTTCGCCGAAGGCGTCGAGGCAATCAGCATCTCCGCCACTTCGCTGGCGCAACTGATCTCGGACCTGCTCGACCTGTCACGCATTCAGCGCAACGTGCTGCGCCTTGAGCGCGTGGCGTGCGACGCCAACCAGGCGGTGCTGAACGCCGTCCGGACAGTGCGCCATTCGGCGGTCGCTCGCCGCCACGAGTTGCAACTCGACCTCGCGGAGGATGTGCCGCAGATTTACTTCGACTCGCAGCGCATCCAGCAGGTGCTTTGGAATCTGCTGACGAACTCCATTAAATTTACACCGCAGGGCGGGCGCATCACCGTCCGCTCGCGCTATGTGGAAGATGGGCCGGGAACCGACGGGGACAGCGCGCAGGAATGCCACCGTTGGCTGGTGATCAATGTGTCCGACACAGGCGAAGGCATCCCGGAGAGCTTCATTCCTTACATCTGGGATCGCTTTCGCCAGGCGGACAGCTCGGTCACGCGGCGGCACGGCGGCCTCGGGATCGGCCTCGCGCTGGTCAAGGAACTTGTCGAAGCGCACGGTGGCCGGGTCGGCGTCATCAGCGACGCTCAAGGAACGACTTTCACAGTCCGCTTGCCGGTCGGTGAGGCGGACGAAGTTGAGCCTGACACCGCCGGGCCACAGGCCGAAGTCAGTAAGCCTGGCACGGACTTCAGATAACCACGCGACCGGCTAGCCGCCCGGCGCCCGCGATCACCAACGACCACCAACGACTTGCCTCCGATGAACCAGCGGGCGATTAAATTCGAGATTACAGCGCAGCAGGATGAGGCCCGCGCCGGTCATTTGCAGACGCGCCGCGGCCTTATCGAGACACCAGTTTTTATGCCGGTCGGCACGCTCGGAACAGTCAAAGGCGTCCGGTTCGAGGCGCTCGAATCGACGGAGCTTGACGCGCGCATCATCCTCGGCAACACATATCATCTCTGGCTGCGCCCCGGCGCAGAAACCATGCGGGCGTGCGGCGGGCTGCACCGCTTCATCGGCTGGGAGCGGGCGTTGCTGACTGACTCCGGCGGCTTCCAGGTGTGGAGCTTGGGCGCGTTGCGCCGCGTCACCGGAGCGGGCGTCGAGTTTCGTTCGCATGTCGACGGGCGCGCCTGTTTTTTGTCGCCGGAGGTGTCGATGGAAGTGCAGGCCGCGCTCGGCTCCGACATCGTGATGGCCTTTGACGAATGCGCGCCGGGCGACGCGACGCACGACGAGGCACGCGCCAGTATGGAATTGACGGCGCGCTGGGCGGCGCGTTCGCGTTCGCGCTTCGACGTGATGCAGCTTGAGGGGATGGACGCGGGACGGACGGATGCGGGCGGCGGGGTGAGCGGCGGGCAGGCGCTGTTCGGGATCGTGCAGGGCGCGTCACACGCCGACCTGCGGCTCGAAAGTCTGGCACGTACGACCGAGATCGGATTTGACGGGTACGCGATTGGCGGCTTAAGCGTCGGCGAAGAAAAGGGCGTGATGTATGATGTGGTCGAATGGCTTGCGCCGCGGATGCCGCGCGAGCAACCACGCTATTTGATGGGCGTCGGGACCCCGGAAGACTTGGTCGAGGCGGTCGCGCGTGGCGTCGATATGTTCGACTGCGTGCTGCCGACACGCAACGGCCGCACCGGGCAAGTGTGGACATCGCGGGGCAAGCTGAACATCAAGAACGCTCGCTGGACGACTGATACGCGACCGTTAGACGAGCAGTGCGGGTGCTCAGTGTGCCGGCGGCACACGCGTGCATATTTGCGCCACCTGTACATGACCGGCGAGATGCTCGCCGGCATCCTGTTGACGCATCATAATCTGGCCTTCTTCCTTGACACGATGCGGCGTGTCAGGCAAGCTATCCGGTCTGGTAAATTCACTCAATTTCGGCAACAGTTCTTAGAGCACATAGGCTCCGGCGTTGAGTGATTTAAGCCGGCCACCCGCGCGGCCACTTCGTCCGCACTACAACTGATTTCAATGACGATGCGGAGTGCGGCATGGAGTCACGCACCGGTGTCTTGCCCACGGTTAAACAACGTGCGCGCACTCACATCGCGTCGATAACATTAAAACTCGATGATGACATTTGCCTTCGCTTTTCTACTTCAACAAGCTTCACCGCCGACCGGCGGCGCGGGCAGTTTTATCGGGCCGCTGGTTCCGATGCTATTGGTCTTCGCCGTCTTTTATTTTCTCATCCTGATGCCGCAACGCCGCAAGCAGCGAGCGTTGCAAGAGACCATCGCGCAACTCAAAGCGGGCGACCGCATTATCACCAGTGGCGGCATCATCGCGACCGTAACGGTTGTGCGCGACGCCAGTCTGTTGATTCGCACCGCCGATAAATCGATTCTCGAAGTTTCGCGCGCGGCTGTCGCCGGGTTACACACCGACGAGCCTAAAGGAGTCTGAACCCTTCCGCCCTCAAAACCTCGTCCGTTGATCTTATGAGAAAGAATCTTCTGCAACGCATCATCCTGATTGCGGTCGTCACGCTGGTCTCGCTATACATCGTGATCGGGCCGCGCCGCACGCCGAAGCTCAGTGACTTTACGCTGGCCGGCATCAACAACACGCTCCGCGAAAACATCCGCCTCGGCCTCGACTTAAAAGGCGGCTCGCATCTGGTGATGCGGGTCAAGGTCGCCGACTATCTAAAGCGCCTGACTGAGAACAACTCCATCGCGCTCGCCAACGCGGCGAAGGAAGCGGGCTTACCGGTCAAAGAAGTTCGCCCCGAAGTGTCTGAACGCAATTATCGCGTTGTGGTTGAAGCGACGGATGTTTCGAAACTCAATCAGATACGCGACGAGTTAGTGAAGAAGGTTGACCTCAGCGGCTGGTCGGCAAGCGTGAACGACAATCGCCTGGCGTGGGAGTTGACGACCGCCGCGCAGCGGACGTTGAGTGAGCAGGCGGTTGACCAAGCCTATCGGATCATCGACAGCCGCATCAACTCCTTCGGCGTCGCCGAGCCGACATTGCAAAAGCACGGCGCGCAAGGCTCGAATCAGATACTGCTGCAAATGCCCGGCATCCAGGACCCGGAGCGCGTCAAGAAGCTTCTGGTCGGTGAGTCGCGGCTCGAACTGGTACATGTCATCGGCCCCGATAGCCCGGCGCCGGTACAGAGATTCCCGACACAGGAAGCGGCCATCGCTTCGCTCGGTGGCACAGTGCCGCAGAACCGTCGCGTGCTGCCGTACTCCGAACGCGACGAACCGACAGGTGCGTCCGGGCAGACGAGTGAGGACAATCAGAACAAACCCAAAGAGTGGGTCGTGGTCGAGGCGCCAGGGATCATCGCCGGCGACGAGTTGCGCAGCGCCGACGCGGTGCCGACTACCGCGTCGAGCAGTGATTACCAAATCGTCTTTGCCTTAAAGCCTTCGGGTGCCGAGAAGTTCGGTCGCTGGACCGGCGCGAACATTAACAAGTATATGGGCGTGGTGCTTAACGACGAGGTTAAGTCAATCGCCTTCATCAAATCGCAGATCACCGATTCGGGCCAGATCGACGGACGCTTCACGAAGGAGTCGGCGGAAGACCTGGTGCTGACGCTCCGCTCCGGCGCGCTGCCCGCCCCACTCGAATACCAAGAGGAACGGACGGTCGGGCCAAGCCTCGGCGCCGACTCGATTCGGTCTGGCGTCTATGCTTCGCTCGCCGGATTGGTTCTCGTCGTGCTGTTCATGATCGTT
This sequence comes from Pyrinomonadaceae bacterium, assembly GCA_013816505.1. Taxonomy (GTDB): domain Bacteria; phylum Acidobacteriota; class Blastocatellia; order Pyrinomonadales; family Pyrinomonadaceae; genus JACDEG01. The sequence continues at coordinate 12,057 of JACDEG010000103.1, forward strand.
TATTACCGCGGAGCGGGCATCAATGCCGTCGTCGCACTACTGCTGAACCTAATCATCACGATGGCTGCGCTGATCGTCTTCGACGCGACATTGACGCTGCCCGGCATCGCCGGCTTGATCCTGACTATCGGCATGGCCGTCGACTCGAACGTGCTTATCTTCGAGCGCATCCGCGAGGAACTGCGCAGCGGTAAGACAGTTACTTCGGCGATTGACCAGGGGTTCAAGCGCGCCTTCGTGACGATCATCGATACCCACGTGACGACCATCGTTTCATCATTGTTCCTATTCGTCTTCGGCACCGGCCCGATCCGCGGTTTCGCCGTCACGCTCGTGCTCGGACTGCTCGCCAACCTGTTCTCGGCGGTTTACGTCTCGCGCACGATCTTCATGTGGGTGCTCAGCCGCAAGGGGCGGCGGCCAGAGACGATAAGTATTTAACTTTAAGGACGGGTGAAGATTAAAAGTCCGTCGGGGACATTCTTCACTCGTCACGTCACGTGCCGTCCGTCGCACCGTATTGACTTATTGCCATGATAAGAATTCTGGAAAACGTTAACATCGACTGGCTCTCGAAGCGCCGACTCTTTCTGACGATCTCCGCCGTGCTGCTGCTGGCCGGTTTGGTCTCGGCCCTGTCGCGCCAATTGACGGGCCGCGCGCCGTTCAACCTCGGCGTGGATTTCAGGGGCGGGACGGTCGTCACGGTCAGATTTCCCAAAGCGCGTCCCACCGACCAGGCCATCCGCGCCGCTCTCTCGCGCGTCGGTGTCGGCGATGCGATTGTGCAGCCCGTGCTCGACAACAAGGACCTGTTTCTGATTAAGGTCGCGCAGCAGGGATCAGCGGAGGAAGCACAGGGCCAGGCGCAGGTGGACATCGGGCGCACCAAAATAACAGATGCTCTTTCGACGTTTGGCAGAGAGCCTGATGATTGGTCTATCGAGCAGACAGAAGCGGTCGGAGCCGTCGCCGGAAGTCAGTTGCGCAACCAGGCGATCACCGTGACGCTGCTCGCCCTCGTCGGCATCTTGCTCTACATCGCTTTCCGCTTTGAGTGGACGTACGGCGCGGCGGCTGTTATCACGGTCTTCCACGACGTTCTGGTGACGCTCAGCTTCTTCTCCATCTTCCAATGGGAGATTAACCTGACGGTCATCGCGGCGCTGCTTACGCTCGTCGGCTTTTCAGTCAACGACACGATTGTGACCTTCGACCGCATCCGCGAAAACCTGCGCCTGCATCGCCGCGAGTCGTTGTACAAAATCACCAACGACGCCATCAACCAGACTCTCTCGCGGACGATCATCACCGGCGGCCTGGTCTTCTTGTCGGTGCTCGCGCTGGTAGTCTTCGGGGGCCAAGTGTTACGCGGTTTTTCACTCGCGCTCTTCGTCGGTATCATCGTGGGAACCTATTCGACCATCGCCATCGCCAGCCCGATCATGGTGTGGTGGCAGAAACGACTCGACTCAACCGGTGCGCAGCCTCTGCCGGCGAAAGACGGCGCTGCACGAGGTCGCACAGCCCCCGGAGTGCGCCGCAGTTCGAAGGCAGGCGCGGCGACAGCACGATAATTATCCACGGTCGGACCCGCACCATCAACGCGGGTCAAACATAAATATCGGGAAAATTTTTGCGCTTGACTTCCAATGGCTTGCGACATAGACTGAGCGCGTTGCTGGCCAACTGAATAGCTTAACAAACGCGAACCTTCTTTGGGTTTCCAAAGACAGACGTTTGGGCGTAGCTGTCTGTCTTTTGCGGCTGGCAAGATCGAAGTCATTCCCAGCACAGTGGAAGAAGCACGGTCTTGATGAAGCGTGTCCAAACGCTGACTGCCACTGCTGCGACCCCCCTTAATCTTTCATAAGGATAACTTAGTCGACGAGCGCGCGTTCCTGTTCAAGCCGTTACCGTAAGACCAAAGCACTTCATAGCTCTTTTCGAGTCGAAAATCTCACACACCCCTGATCCACCTGGCACCGGATTAAAGAGGGAGGATAAGAACATGTTCGACAGTCTGGTCGAGTCTGGTTCGCACAAAGAAGATTTTGCGCGGAAAAGCTCATTCTTCATCGGCACCGCGGTCATCTACGGCATCGTGTTGCTCGCTATCGCTATCGGTAGCATCTACCTTTACAACGAGTCGCTCGGCGACCCTAATCTCGAACTAGTGACTTTGGTCGCTCCGGTTCCCGTACAGCAGGCCCCGGAGCCGAAGGCGCAGCCAAAGGACGAGCCGAAACCGGCTGCGGCGAGTAAGGAACCGCAGGTCTCAATGAGGCAGGAAATCTCTGTCATCGCCCCGGTTGTCAAATCGCAGCAAGTCGCCAAGATCGAGACCAGGGAAATTGCCCGCAACGTGCCGGTCGTGCTCGGCAACAAAAATATTGACGCGGTCCGGACCGCTAATGTCGGCCCAGTTGGCCCTGGCACCGGTAGCGGCGGAACAGGGAGCGGGGTCGGCCCGGTCGTGAATGTAGCGGATGATCCGCCGCCGCCAAAACCGTCTCCGAAGCGTACCGCGCCGATCTCCGGCGGTGTCTTA
>JACDEG010000548.1 GCA_013816505.1 Pyrinomonadaceae bacterium
TGACGCGCGCAGGCGACGGATTACCGGCAGGCTTTCCGTTCAAGTAGTCGAACAGAGCGCAGGCAAAAAGGGTTGAGATGAGCGCTTTAGACGCTTGCCTCAACCCATAACCCCAAACGGAGTTTTCTGACACAAACAGGAGTCTAAACCATGCAAACGCAGAACGACAGCAACGCGGGCGACTTCCGCATGATACCGCTCGCACACATTATCCCTTCATCCACCAACCCGCGCCGGCAGTTCGATGCGGAGAGCATCAAGAGTCTTGCCGAATCAATCCGGCAGCACGGAGTTTTACAGCCGATCCTTGTGCGGCAGACCAAAGCGACGAGCGGCGAGGGCGCGAGATTCGAGATCGTCGCCGGTGAGCGCCGGTATCAAGCGGCGAAGCTGGCAGAGCGAAGCGAGATACCCGCGCGAGTTGAAACGCTCAGTGACGAGGAAGCCCTCCAAGTCCAAATCATTGAGAACCTTCAGCGCGAGGACGTTCACCCGCTCGACGAAGCGCAAGGCTTCAAGCACTTGCAGGAAGTTGCACGGATTGGACTCTCCGACATCGCGCAACGCTTAGCCCGTGACGTGCGCTATGCGACACGCAGGCTTGCTCTGACAAACCTTATCGAAGACGCGCAAACAGAGTTCTGCAATGAGCTCATCACGCTCGCGCACGCGCTCGAAATTTGCCGCCTGTCGCCGGAGATACAAGCGTTGGCGGCGTGTTATGAACGCACTTCCCGTTGGAATCAGAAAGAGCAGACCTACACCTATGTAGGGGCGGTGCTCGCCGCACTTCCACCAACCGACATGCTGTGCGTACCGCTTATATCCTGAGCCAATAGGGACGAGTACCTTGACTGAAGATTAACACAAGGATATTCTTGTGTTAATGCCGGACTTCGACGAACACGGAAATTTGCCGCCCGGCATCCACCCGATGACGTGGCAAGAGTTCACGACGCGCTTCGGCACCAACCCTTACCGGCGAGGGTTGCTTGCCGGTTTGAAGGAAGCAATCGAGTTGATAAAGCGCGCCGGGTGCCAGACCGTGTACCTCAACGGCAGCTTCGTGACGAGCAAAGCACTGCCCGGCGACTTCGATATGTGTTGGGATGAGCAGGGTGTCAGCGTTCAGTTCTTGTACCAGCTTGCGCCCGTCTTGTTCGACGTGACGGATGAGCGGGCGGCGCAGAAGGCGCGCTTCGGCGGTGAGATTTTCCCCTCACACGCCGTTGAGGTGCGTTCGGGCGAGCCGTTTATCGATTTCTTCCGGAGGGATAAGAACGGGCAGCCGAAGGGGATCGTCAGCCTCGACTTGAAAGGGTTTCCATCGTGATAAAGAATGAGTTGCAGTACCGTGTAACTAAGAGCCAGATCGAGCGGCTCGAAGAGTCGCTGAATCAGACGACGGGGCACGACGAGCGCGAGGGCGCTGACCCGCTGCTGCGCAAACTACACGCGGACAGTCACGAAAGTTTAATCATGGAATTGCGTGACGAACTTGACGAGTATAGGCGGCTGAAGAACGGCGAAGTAACACGCTTCGAGTGTCACTCGCTGGTGCAACTCCCGCGGATGCTAATCAAAGCCCGGATCGCGCGCGGGCTGACGCACAAAGCTCTCGGCGATTTACTGAGCCTTAAGGAGCAGCAGATTCAGCAGTATGAAGCGACGGATTATGAGGCGGCGAGTTTCACCCGGCTGGTCGAAGTGGCGACCGTTTTATGTATTGACGTGAAGTTCACCGTCATGCTCGGTGAGATGCACAGGATTCCGAGCGTCGAGGAGCTTGCCGGCACCGAACTCGTACCTCAAAGTGCCTAAGTTGCTGCCCGCAAGAACTTCAATTGAGCTTCACACCCAGGCGGTGATTTTCCGTCCTTCTTTGTCGGTGAAGCCCCCGGTAATGATCGTGATGAGGTCGCTGACGTACCAGACAAAGCACGCGCCGAGCGTCAGCGCCATCAGGATTCCGGTCTTCGGCTTGCCGGTATAAAAACGGTGGCCGCCGAACATCCCGAAGACGTAACAAAGCAGGAGTACCGTCAACTTCTTCTCGTCGCTGACCACCACTACGCTCATCACTACCGCCCTTTATTGAAGCCGATTAACGGACGGCTAATCAGCCGCCCCGTCGGATGCCGCAGCCGTAGGCTTCTGTTTCGCGAGCCACGCCTTGTATCCCGGATCGCTCTCGAACGTTTGATCGAGCGCCTTCTCCACGACCTCATCCGGCGACGGCTTGATACCTGTCATCTCGAAGACGTAATCCGGGTAGCGTTTGACTCGCTCGATCACCCGGACGTCGATGTTACTGCTGTGATTTTTCCGCTCGATGCGCTCCGCGGCGGGGGTGTCAGATGAACTGTGTAAACGATTGTCCGTCCAGAGTTGGCACGCGCCCTGCAAAGATGATCGAGAAAGCCTGCATCGCCTGACCCCAATGCGGGATCGGCATCGTCCACTTTTTTGCGATGTTGCGCAAGGCTAAATATAACAACTTGAAGGCCGCCTCGTCGTTCGGGAACGAGGCCCGCGTCTTAATCACTTTGCGCAGACTCATATTCAGCGACTCAATGGCGTTAGTCGGATAGACTGCCCGGCGGATGTCATCAGGGAAGCCGAACATCGGGATCACTGGCGCCCAGTTCGCCCTCCACGACTTGCTGATTGAAGGATAGCGGGTGTCCCACTTTTCAGCGAAGGTTGCCAGGTGCTGCTCGGCTTCTTCAACGGTCGCGGCGCGGTAAATGACCTTCAGATCAGCCGCCACAGCTTTTCGATCTTTGAACGACACATAAGCCAACGAGAACCGCATGAGATGAACGAGACAGAGCTGCACCTGCGTCTTCGGATAGATCGTCTCGATGGCTTCGGGAAACCCCTTGAGGCCGTCCACGCAGGCGATGAAGATGTCACGCACGCCCCTGTTCTTTAACTCCGTGATGATCGAGAGCCAGAACTTAGCTCCTTCGTTCTCCGAGGCCCACAGGCCCAGAACTTCTTTGATTCCTGATATGTTGACGCCAATCGCCAGGTAAATCGCCTTGTTCGAGATGCGCCCCTGATCTTTGACTTTCACCTGCAAAGCGTCGAGGTAAAGAATCGGATACACAGGATCGAGCGGGCGTGACTGCCACGAGCGCACTTCATCAATCACGCCATCGGTGACGGTCGAGATCAGATCTGGTGAGACTTCAACGCCATAAATCTCTTGCAGGTGAGCTTGAATCTCACGACAGGTCATCCCTCTGGCGTACATCGAGATGATCTTGTCGTCGAAGCCGTCGAAGCGCGTCTGCCCCTTCTTGACCAGTCGCGGCTCGAAGGAGGAATCGCGGTCGCGCGGCACCTCAATCTCGATCTGCCCGCGCTTGCCACGAATGGTTTTCTTCGACTTACCGTTACGCGAGTTGCCGGAGTTCTGACCGGCGGGGGCATACTTTTCGTAGCCGAGGTGGTGCGTCATCTCACCGTGCAGCGCACGCTCGACCACTGCTTTGGTAAATTGTTGCAAAAGACCATCGTTACCGAACATATCTTCGGGCGACTCGCATTCTTTCAGTAGTTCATCGAGGAGTTCGGGTGTAATCGGCATCATCTATCCTTTCTTGAACAAGGTAAGTTGATCATTGCCGTTTACACAATCCGTCTGACACCCTCTTGCCGTTCGGTTAGCTGAGAGCGAACCTCTTCAAAATCGTCTTCCGTCATTCTTAGTCCCCCTTTATGATTCACAGTTTCTTCACGTAAACATCCAGATCGTTTGTCTTCAGTCAGCAGTGAGCCCCGACAACACCAACCTTGCTGGCGATGATTATCGGGGCTACTACGAATACACTATGCGAATCAAGGGTAGAAAAGGCAGAATGACGGCAAGTTGTTTAAGATTGATTTGTGGAACACAATCTTATCGAACTCTACCTGTTAATCCGCCGCCTCTACGATAACGAACCTGTTTTGAAACGGCAACGCTTATCGAACTTCCGTCCGCTGTTTACAAACGAAGAACTCGTGACGATGTACATCTTCGGGCATCTTCAAGGACACACCACACACCGCCGCATTTATGATTACGTGGTGGATCATTGGCGCGGGTGGTTTCCCGCACTGTCTTCGTATCAAGCTTTCAACCGCCGCGTGAATGAACTTGCTCCGGCTTTCGAGTTGCTCATCGAACAACAATTGACGATTGCCGGTCGGCACATCGAAGTCACCAC
>JACDEG010000549.1 GCA_013816505.1 Pyrinomonadaceae bacterium
TGGTGCGAGTGGTGTTGCTGCGGCTGAATGAAGAAGAGCACGTGCTGCTGCTGAACATGCACCACATGGTCGGCGACAGGTGGTCCATCAGCGTGTTCACGCAGGAACTAACAGCGCTGTATGAAGCCTTTTCGACGGGCGAGACTTCACCGCTGCCAGAGCTTCCCATTCAGTATGCCGACTATGCAGTGTGGCAGCGAGAGTGGCTGCAAGGCGAAGCCCTTGACAAGCATCTCTGCTACTGGAAGCAGCAACTCGCAGGTGCGCCGACTGTGTTGAAGTTGCCGATTGATCATCCACGCCCGGCGGTGCAGAGCTTTCGCGGCGGGCGTCAATCCATCAGGCTTTCGGTGGAGCTAACGCAGGGGCTGAAGAGTGTCAGTCAGGGCGAGGGCGCGACGCTCTTTATGACGTTACTGGCCGCCATGCAGACGTTGCTGTGGCGCTACACCGGAGAAGAAGACATCGTGGTGGGGACGGATGTCGCGGGACGGACGGCGGCTGAGACAAAGAAGCTGATCGGGCTCTTCGCCAATCATTTGGCACTGCGCACGGACCTGTCAAACGACCCGACGTTTCGCGAGTTGCTGGGGCGAGTCAGAGAGGTGACGCTCGCCGCCTATGAGCATCAGGACATGCCGTTTGAGAAGCTCATTGATGAGTTGCAGCCAGAGCGAAATCTAAGCTATACGCCGCTGTTTCAGGTGCTGTTTACGCTACAAGATGTGCAAGCGGCGGCGGTGAAAATTTCGGGCTTGAAGACGAATGACTTTGCGTGTGATAGCGCAGTAGTAGCGCACTTCGATCTGGCCGTGAAGGTAATTGAGGAAGCCGAAGAGTTGACTTGCGTCTTCGAGTACAACACAAATCTTTTTGATCCGACGACAATCGCTCGTATGCTCAGGCACTTCCGGGCGCTGGCCGGAGCCGCCATTGCTAATCCCGATCAGCAGCTTTCCACCTTGCCGATGCTAACTGAAACGGAACGCGATCAACTGCTCGTCGAGTGGAATGATACGAAATCCGATTACCCGCAGGAGCAGTGCATCCATGAATTGTTCGAAGCGCAGGCTGAGCGGACGCCGGAGGCTATCGCCATAGTCTTCGAGAAAGAGCAGTTGACATACCGTGAACTCAACAGCCGAGCTAATCAACTCGCACATTATCTGCGAAAACGCGGAGTCGGAGTTGAAGTGCCGGTTGGCATCTGCATGCATCGCTCGACCGAGATGGTCATCGGGCTGCTCGGCATTCTCAAGGCCGGCGCAGCCTATGTCCCTCTGGACCCGTTGTATCCGCCAGAGCGGCTTCGCTTCATGCTTGAAGATGCGGAGGTCGCGGTGCTCTTAACGCAACAACATTTGGTAAAAACCATGCCCGAACACCAGGCTGAACTGGTGTGTGTGGACGCCGACTGGAAGATAATCGCCGCCGAGAGCACAGAGCATGCGTCGAGCGGAGCGCGGGCGGAGAATCTCGCTTACGTGATCTATACGTCAGGTTCAACGGGCAGGCCGAAAGGTGTGTTGATTGAGCACCGGTCTTTGGTCAACCACAGCTTGGCAATTGCGCACCACTATCAACTGAGTCCGGATGATCGAATCCTACAGTTTGCTTCGCTCAGCTTCGACGTCGCCGCTGAAGAGTTGTATCCGACATGGTTGGGCGGCGCAACAGTGGTGGTACAGCCCGATCAAGGGGCTGCATCGCTAAGAGATTTTCTGCGCCTGGTCGAGCAAGAGAAGATCACGGTAGTCAATGTGCCAACCCCATACTGGCACGAGTGGGTTGGCGAGCTATCAGCATCAGGAGGCACATTGCCGCCGACGCTTCGCCTGGTGGTGGTCGGCACTGACAAAGCTCTAGTCGAGCGTTTGGCGACATGGCAAAAGGTAGTCGGAGGGCGTGTGCGTTGGATCAATGCCTACGGGCCAACTGAGGCGACGATCACGGCGACGACGTACGAAGCAGAACGATTGAGAGAGGGCGAGTCTTTTGATGTCGTGCCAATCGGACGGCCATTGGCGAATAAGAAAATCTATATTTTGGATCGGCATTTGCAGCCGGTGCCTGTCGGCGTAGCTGGCGAGTTACACATCGGCGGCGTCGGATTGGCACGCGGCTACCTGAACCGCCCCGAGCTAACCATCGAACGGTTCATACCCGATCCGTTCGGCACAGAGTCGGGAGCGCGGCTGTACAAGACAGGTGATATGGCGCGTTACCTGTCGGATGGCAATATCGAGTTTCTGGGTCGCATTGATCACCAAGTGAAGATTCGTGGTTTCCGCATCGAGTTGGGCGAGATCGAAGCGGCGCTTGGTCAATATTCCGCTGTGCGTGGGGCTGTGGTTGTAGCGCGCGAAGATACGCCAGGTGAGAAGCGGTTGGTGGCCTACGTGGTTGGTAACGAAGGACAGCCCACAAGCGTCGGTGAGTTACGCAGCTTCCTGAAAGAGAACCTGCCCGGCTACATGGTGCCCTCCGCTTTTGTGCTGCTCGACGAGCTACCGTTGACTCCCAGCGGCAAAGTTGATCGGCGCGCCTTGCCCGCGCCTGAGCAGGGACGAGCCGAGCAAAACGGAGCCTTCGTCGCACCACGTAATGAGTTGGAGATGCAGTTGACGAAGATGTGGGAGAAGGTCTTGAGTGTGCAGCCGGTAGGAGTGACTGACAACTTCTTCGATCTGGGCGGGCACTCGCTGCTGGCGGTCCGTCTGTTCGCGCAGATCGAGAAGATGTTTGGGAAGAATCTTCCGCTGGCGACGTTGTTTCAAGCGCCGACGGTGGAGCAGTTAACACCCATTGTGCGCGAGCAGGAATCGTCGGTGTCGTGGTCCTCTTTGGTGGCGGTCCAGCCGGGCGGCTCCAAACCGCCTTTCTTCGGCGTTCACGGCGCCCTCGCCAACGTCCTGATGTACCGCGGTTTGGCGCGCCATTTGGGACCGGATCAACCCGTCTACGGATTGCAGGCACGGGGACTGGATGGGAGACAGGAACCGGACACGCGGGTTGAGGAGATGGCGGCGCATTACATCACAGAGATCCGCACCGTCCAACCTGCGGGGCCATACTACCTGGGCGGAGTTTCCTTTGGTGGCGTCGTGGCCTATGAGATGGCGCAGCAACTACATGCGCAGGGAGAGAAGGTGGCCTTACTGGCGATGTTTAATACAGACTTCCCGGATCATCCTAAATATATGCCTCAGCCTGGATCGTACCATTATCAGGTCGCTCCTTACATGGAAATAATTGAGCGTCACTTGAATGATCTTAGTCGACTCAAAACTAAGAAGTACATCCTGAAAAGAATGAAGGGAATCAAGACGAGGATCAGTAAGAGAATCTGGAATGCTGCCGCCGATACTTATTTGGATATCGAGAATCCCAATGAGTTCCCAAATCCTATTATCAAAAAAATCTGGAACGCTTGTGTCCAGGCCGAAAGAGAGTATGTACCACGAATTTATCCCGGTCGAATCACCCTCTTCTGGGCTAGCGAGACGCCCGTCCTGTCTTACAAAGACACACGACTGGGCTGGAGTGAGATGGCTGCTGATGGGTTAGAGGTTCAAGTCGTTCCTGGCGACCACGGCACAATGAGAGAAGAACCCCATGTGGGAATTCTCGCCGAAAAATTGACGGCCTGCCTCCGCAGAGGACAGGCCACAGCATCAAGCGGGCAGACGTAAAAGCACTCTGATTCTCCTCGGCCTACACCTTGCTGGTTTCTTCATTAAGCTTGTTATGAAAGGCGTATTTGTCACTGACCAATTTGAGTCATCTCCTGTTTTGACTCCCGATACGCCGTGGTCGTCTCCACCGAAAAAACTGATCCTGGGACATGACGAGGTTCACGTTTGGCGTGCTGCTCTGAATACAAAAGAGTCACGCATCCAAAGCCTGCGACGAACCCTGACGGCAGATGAGCGGGCACGGGCCGAGCGGTTTCACTTCCAAAAGGATCGCGACCAATTCACTGTCGCGCGCGGAGTGCTAAGGGTCATCCTCGGACGCTACTTAGACGTTGATCCGAGTCGATTGCGCTTTTCCTACAGCCCCTATGGAAAGCCGTCTCTCGAGCGCGAATCTGGCGGGGGTGATCTCTGCTTCAACCTGTCTCACGCAGGTGAGATGGCCCTTTATGCCGTTACGCGTGGGCGGGAGATTGGCATTGACGTTGAGCCCATCCGCACAGATTTCGCAAA
>JACDEG010000550.1 GCA_013816505.1 Pyrinomonadaceae bacterium
GCCGTTGATTTACCCGATCTCAAGAGGGTGTAAATTAGATTGTGTAAACGGTCATTGAGGCAGTAACTTTTTACTCTATAAGGAGAACTCAATGACCATCGATAACAAACTGATCGACAGCTTAATCCGGGACTACCAGAAACCCGAAGACATCCTCGGCGAGAACGGCTTATTGAAGCAACTGACGAAAGCCATTCTCGAACGCGTCATGCAGGCTGAGTTAACACACCATCTCGGCTACGAAAAGCACTCTCTGGCAGGGTACAACACCGGCAACTCCCGAAATGGCACGAGTAAGAAGACGCTCGCAAGCGATCTTGGTGAGATGCCTGTGGAAGTGCCGCGCGATAGACAGTCTACTTTCGAGCCGCAGATTGTGCCAAAAGGGCACACGCGCTTTGCTGGTTTTAACGACAAGATTCTCTCTTTGTATGCTCGTGGCATGACGACCCGCGAGATTCAAGCGCACTTGGAGGAGATTTACCAAGTGGAGGTTTCGCCAACACTGATTTCCAATGTCACGGAGGCAGTGATGGATGAGGTGAAAGCGTGGCAGAACCGCCCACTCGAAGCCGTCTACCCGATTGTTTACCTGGATGCGCTGCAAGTGAAAATTAGAGATGGCGCGCATGTCCAGAACAAGGCGATATACATAGCCATCGGAGTAACGCTCAGTGGAATCAAGGAAGTGCTTGGCTTATGGGTCGCGCAAACCGAGGGTGCAAAGTTCTGGTTGCAAGTCGTGACGGAGTTAAAGAACCGTGGGGTCGCCGACATCTTTATTGCCTGTATTGATGGGCTCAAAGGTTTTGCCGAAGCAATCGAAGCTGTCTTTCCCAAAACTCAGGTGCAACTCTGCCTGGTTCATCTGGTTCGCTACAGCTTGCAGTATGTTAGTTGGAAGCATCGCAAGGAAGTCGCGGCAGACTTGAAGAAGATTTACCAGGCCGCGACCAGAGAAGAAGCCGAGCGGCAACTGGAAAAGTTCGCCGAGAAATGGGATCGGATGTATCCCTCAATCAGCCAATCATGGAAAAGGAACTGGGAGCGAGTCGCAGTGTTCTTTGCTTATCCAGCCGAGATCCGCAAAGTGATCTACACGACCAATGCCATCGAGTCAGTGAACATGAGCTTACGCAAGATCATCAAGAATCGTGGCTCATTCCCGACGGAAGAAGCGGCGGTGAAATTGCTTTACTTAGCACTGCGAAATATTAGCCAGAAATGGACGATGCCGATTAAGGACTGGAAGGCCGCGCTCAACCAGTTAAGCATCATCTTTGACGGACGAATGCCAGTGCGGTAAACGGGCGGCGTATGTAGTGATGGCCGTTTACACAAAAGACTTGACACCTCCTCAAAGGCTTCCCGGAAGCCATTGAGACGGTGTTCCCGAAAGCGCAAGTGCAGCTTTGCATCGTCCACATGGTTCGTCATAGCCTGAACTTTGTCGGATACAAGCAGCGCAAAGAAGTCGCCGCCGACCTCTCAAGAATCTATCGCGCCGCGACGCGCGCCGAAGCTGAACTACACCTTGATTCTTTTGCCGAGAAGTGGGACGCCAAGTATCCCTCGATCAGCGCATCGTGGCGCAGGAATTGGGAGCGGATCACACCGTTCCTCGCCTACCCGGCAGAAGTCAGGCGCGTCATCTATACGACGAATGCGATTGAATCGACGAACATGAGCCTGCGCAAGATTATTAAAAACCGTGGCTCATTCCCGACTGACGAAGCGGCCATGAAGTTGCTCTACTTGGCGCTGAGAAACATCACTGCGAGATGGACGATGCCGGTCAAGGATTGGCGCACAGCGCTTAACCGCTTCGCCATCATCTTTGAAGACAGGATGCCTGACTTCTAATCTATGATCACTTACACAAAGTTCTTGACACGTCCCCGCATGGATTTTATGCCCTCTGATTACCTTTGTTAATTCCCATTAACATAAGTAATTTGTGAGTAAAAAAAGGCCGTCCTACTGCGGCAGCCCGACGCGGCGCACGAGGTCTCGGAAGCGCGGGTCTGCTTGGAGGTCGTCGAAGTCCGGCTCTACTTTGAGGAACACCATCCCCTCGACCCGCTCATCGTAACCCTTTTGCAGCCACGCCATGGCCTGATCCTTGTCGCCGAGGCGGGCTGAAAATCTCGCCGCGCTGTAAGTATCGACATAATGCTGCCTCCTGTCTTCCGTCCACAGATCAAGTTGCTTCTGCCAGTAGCCCTTTGCGCCCGACTTCCGGTACGCTTCCTTGAGCGCCGTCGCCCTCCGCTCCGCCTCTTCCTGGCTGACATCACCTGATAGCACAGCGTAGTTCCCGTAAGCCGTGGCGGCCTCCTCGAACATACCCTTATACTGGTAGGCCCACATCAGGAAATAAAATGTCGGGGCAAAGCTCTGATCCATCGCCAACGCCTTCTGTAGCTCCTCGATTGCCTGGTCATACCGGCGCGCCCTGACGTAGATAAGCCCGATGTTCGAGTTGACGATCAGCGAGAGCGGATCAAGCTCCTGCGCCCGCTTCATCTCCGCGATGGCCTCCTCGTGCCGCCCCAGTGCGTTCAGGCACTCGCCGTACCAATGGTGGGTGGTTGCGTAGTTCGGGTTCAACTCGATGGCCCGACGGAACTCGCGCTCGGCACCGGCGAAGTCCCAGCCGAAAATGAACGCGGGGTAAGCTAGAGCCGTGTGAGCCTCGGCCAGCGTGTCGTCGATCTCCAGCGCCCGCCGCGCCGCCGCCCGCGCCTTCGGGTAGCACTCCGTGGGCGGTACGTTGCCCCAGAAGAAGGACAGCGTGTGGGCGTCCGCCAGCCCGGCGTAGGCCAGCGCGTAGGAAGGGTCTTTCTCTATCGCCTGGTTGAAATACTTGATCGACTCTTTGAGAGCCTCGCCCGTCCGCTTGTTCCAGAAGAAGCGGCCCTTGAGGTAAAGCTGGTAGGCTTCGGAGTCCTGCGTGTAGCGCCTCGTCAGCCGCCCCCGCTGCTCGCCCGTTAGCCGCAGCCGCAGCTTGTCGGCGATCTCTCTGGAGATGTCCTGCTGCACGGAGAGCACGTCCGAGACCTTGCGGTTGTACTGCTCGCCCCAAAGTTGCGCGCCAGTCGAGGCGTCCACCAACTCCGCCTGAATGCTCAGCGAGTCGCCGCGTTGCGTGACCCTGCCCGTCAGCAGTGCGCGCACGCCGAGTTCGCGCCCGACCTTTAGCGGGTCGCCCTCCCGCCCCTTGTAGCGGAAGATGGTCGAGCGGGCCATCACCCGCAGGTTGGGCGCTTGCGAGAGACTGTTGATAATGGACTCGGTAATGCCATCGCTAAGCCACTCGGCGTTCGGGTCGGCGTTGACGAAGGGCAGCACCGCGATGGAATCGATAGCCGCCCCGCCGGTTCGTGCGAGGTAGAAGTAAGAGGCCGCCGCGACCAAGACGACAAGCGTGGCCAGTATTACGAGCGCGCCTCGCCTGTGCTGCTTGATCTCCGAGACGACGTACTCGGCGCTCGAAGTCGGGTGCGCCCCACCTAGGTCTGCGGTGCGTGCCGCTGATAGGTCAACCGTCTCGACCGCAGCCCGTCCCGCTCCCGACATGGCCGCTGCCATTGCCGCGCCTTCTTCCGGCGCCTGTGTGCGCTCGATTTCGGCCTCCACGTCCAGCTTCTGCTTGAGGCGCTTCAGGTCGATGAGCAGGTCTTTGACGTGCTGGTACCGCTCCTCGCGGTCTTTCGCCAGCGCCTTCTGGATGACCTCGTCGAGCCGCTCATTGGCCCTTTCAGAGGTGAGGGCCAGTGTGGGCGGCTCCTTCGTCAGCACGTGCGCGAGCACGTCGCTCGTGGTTTCACCGGCGAACGGCAGCCGCCCTGAGACCATCTCGTAGAGGACGACGCCGAGGCTCCAGATGTCGGTGCGCTCGTCCACCGGCAGGCCCCGCGCCTGCTCCGGCGACATGTACGCGACCGTCCCCATGATCATGCCGGGGCTAGTGTTGACCAGGGCGCGCGTCGCCGCCTCCGAGTCGGCGGAGGGCTGATTCGTAGGTCTTCCGGTTGGCTTCGCCAGGCCGAAGTCGAGCACCTTCAGGATGCCGTCCTCTCTCACCATCACGTTCTCCGGCTTGATGTCGCGATGCACCACCCCGGCCTTGTGCGCGGCAACTAAGGCCGAGGCGATCTGGATGGCTAGGTCGAGTGCCTCGCGCAAGGTAAG
>JACDEG010000551.1 GCA_013816505.1 Pyrinomonadaceae bacterium
ACTATTGAGCTATCGCGTGCCGCCGCCCAGATGGAGGCCACCAAAGCGGCGCGGGCGCGTGTCGCAAGCGATGAAGTTGAAAATCATGCAGTGGTGTACCTGATCACGCTGTACTGTGGAGCTACCGGACCGGCTTTCAGTTTTGCTTTTGACCCTTTTACTATTGCCTTATCGCTTAACTTGTCGCATCTCCGGCCAGTCGGCGAATTGAAGTTCCCCGGACATCCTCGCGAGCACCGGGTTAATCCCGTCCACAAACAATCGTTACCTTGCGACCGTTTGGCCGCGCCTCTATAATCTCCCGGCACTTTTCAAGCACATGCCCCTGTAGCTCAATTGGTTAGAGCACCGGACTCATAATCCGTTGGTTGTAGGTTCAAGTCCTACCGGGGGCAAATCAAATCATCAGGGCGACCTGCATCTGTCGCCCTCTTTTCTTTCATGTGTGGGCTGACAGGGGGGATTGAGTTGGCAAAAAAAGAGGTCATTAACATCGGCGTGATCGGCGCCGGCTTCGCGCGCACGACGCAGATTCCGAGCTTCCGCGCATGCGACGGTGCGCGCGTCGTCGTGGTCGCCAGCCGCACCCGCGCGAGCGCCGAACGGGTCGCGCGCGAGTTCGACATCCCAGTTGTGGCAAACGACTGGCGCGAAGTGGTCGCGCGCGACGACGTTGATTTAGTGAGCATCGTGACACCGCCCGCCACGCACGCTGAGATGACGCTCGCCGCGCTCGACGCGGGCAAGGCGGTGCTGTGCGAAAAGCCGATGGCGATGGACGCGGGCGAGACGAATGCGATGCGCCGCCGCGCGCGCGAGGTGAATGCGTTCGCGTATATCGATCACGAGTTGCGCTTCCTCGAAGGCCGGCGGCGGATGCGCGCGATGATCTACGGCGGCGACATTGGCACGGTGCGTCACGTCAATTTTATGTTTCGTGCCGACTCGCGAGCCGTCGCGGAGCGCGCGTGGGATTGGTGGTCGGATGCTGAGATGGGCGGCGGCGCGCTCGGCGCAATTGGTTCGCACGCGGTCGACACATTTCGCTGGCTGCTCGGTGCCGAAGTATCACACGTCTCGGCGAGCCTCGCGACGCATGTTCGCGAGCGCCCCGACAATCAGAGCGGCGAGATGCGTCCGGTGACAACCGACGACGAAGCGAATCTGCTCGTCAACTTCGCCGACAGTGGGGTGACGGAAGGGGCGACCGGGACGTTCTCCCTCTCGGTCGTCGAGGCCGGACAACCTCTGCACCGCGTCGAGGTGCTCGGCTCGCGCGGTGCGCTGCGCATCGAAGACGGCGGCGAGTTGTGGCATGCAGACGTCGGCGCGCACGAATGGCGGCCAATCGAAAGCGAGCGCGGTGATCTCGCGCCGGGGATGCGCGATTCGGGTTGGACGCGCGGCTTCACACGTTTCGCGCGCGAGATTGTCACGGCGCTACGCGAAGGGCGCAACCACGTCGAAGAGGCGGCAACTTTCGATGACGGCCATCAGGTGCAACTCGTTCTCGACGCCGCGCGCCGCTCGCACCAGGAAGGCTGCCGCATCGTCCTCTGACACCGGCGATGACGTGAGAGAGACCGTGCGCGAAAGATTGTCGGGCCGAGCACGAACCGTGACGAAGCAATCAAATCTGAAGCGCGTGCGTGTCGGCGTGGACACCGGCGGGACATTCACCGACTTTGTTTATGATGTTGGTGGTCGCGCGCAAATCTTCAAGCTCGCTTCGACGCCCGCCGATTCGTCGCGGGCGATCACCGAGGGATTAAAGCGCGTCGCAGAGGAGACTGGAGTCAGGCTCCGCGACATCGAGGTGATTCACGGGACGACCGTCGGGACGAATGCGCTGCTCGAACGGCGCGGCGCGCGGACGGCGCTCGTGACCACCGCCGGGTTCGAGGATGTACTTGCCATCGGTCGGCAGACGCGCCCACGCCTCTACGACCTCAACGTCACGCGACCTGAAACGCTCGTGCCCCGTGAATTGCGCTTCGGTGCGCGTGAGCGTGTCGCGGCATCGGGCGAGGTGTTAGAGGCGTTGGACGAAAGCGCGCTCGCGGCGCTGGTCAAGAAGTTAAAACACGCGCGCGCTCAATCAATCGCCGTTTCGCTTCTCTTTTCGTTCGTTCGTCCCGAACACGAACAACGCATCGCCGCCGCGCTCGAAACACTCGGCGTGCCGCTCTCTGTCTCGCACGTCATCCTGCCTGAGTATCGCGAATACGAGCGGACTTCGACCGTCGTCATCAACGCCTATCTTCAGCCTTTGATGGGTGCATACCTGAAGCGGCTGAACAATGAAGTGCCGCGCCTGAGAGTGATGCAGTCTTCGGGCGGAGGCATCTCGGCTGAGATTGCGGCGCGCGAGCCGGTACGCACGATCCTCTCAGGCCCGGCGAGTGGCGTCGTCGGCGCGCTCGGCGTCGCGCGGGCGGCGGGCGCGGCGGACATCATCACGTTCGACATGGGCGGCACGTCGACCGATGTTGCGCTGTGCGCCGCTGGTGAAGTGCGTCTGACGAACGAATCGACAATCGCCGGAATGCCCATCGCCGTGCCGGTGATGGACATTCACACGGTCGGCGCGGGTGGCGGCTCCATCGCGCGCATCGACCTCGGCGGAAGTTTGCGCGTCGGGCCGGAATCCGCTGGCGCCGACCCCGGCCCCGCCTGCTACGGGCGCGGGACTTTGCCGACGGTGACGGACGCCAACCTCTTGCTCGGTCGCTTCGGCGGCGCGGACTTGCTCGGTGGCGATTTCCGACTTGATGTGAAGAGGGCGGAGCAGGCTTTGACAAAATTGGCGCGCGAGATGAGCGCGGCGAGTGGACGCAAGGTGGGCGCGAACGAAGCGGCGCTCGGCGTCGTGCGGGTGGTCAACGCCGGGATGGAGCGGGCGCTGCGCGCTGTCTCGGTCGAGCGCGGGTATGATCCGCGTGAGTTTTCTCTGTTACCGTTTGGCGGCGCAGGCGGACTGCACGCGGTCGAACTCGCGCGTCACTTGCGCATCCCGCGCGTCATCGTACCGCGCGACCCCGGCGCACTGTCGGCGCGCGGCGCGCTCGACTCAGATGTCATCAAAGATTTGAGCCGCACCGTGATGCTGAAAGCGACGGATGACTATGACGCGCAACTCGAATGCGCGTTCCGCGCGATGGAGCGCGAGGCACGCGCCGCTTTGAAACGCGAAGGCTTTACCGAACAGAGTCAGCGTCACGAGCGGGCGGTCGCGGCGCGCTACCTCGGCCAGTCGTTCGAGTTGACGGTCAAGTGGGCGCGCGGCGGGCGTGAACTGGCGGCGGCGTTTCATCAAGCGCACAGAAGTCGTTACGGGTACGCGCGAGAAGAGAACACGGTCGAGATCGTCAGCGCGCGCGTCCGCGCCATCGGCATCGTTGAAAAGTCGACGAGCGGGCGAGCGAAGCGGCGCGGCAACGAAGACGGCACGTCACCAACAACGCGCGCGCATGTCTGTTTTGAGCACCACAAGAAAAGAATCATCGCCGTCTACGCGCGCGACCAACTCACGGCAGGCGCGCGACTCGAATCGCCGTCGATCATCACAGAGTATTCGTCAACTACCCTGATCCCGCCGGGCGCACGCGCCGAGGTTGATCGATACGGGAACTTAATCATCGAGCCATAAGCAAATCGAAGATCATCCGGCCAACATTCACCGCCGGGCACGCAGAAGAGCGCGGAGCGGCTGCAAGCTCAGAATGTACAATCACGATTTTTATACTCTGCGGTCTCCGCGTGCTCAGCGGTTAAATTCCTGAATCGTTGAATAAACCATGAAACGAAATCAGAACTTCGATCCGACGACGCTCGAAATATATCGCGCTCTCTACACATCGGTAGCGGATGAGATGGGACTCGCGCTCAGGCGCACGGCCTTCTCGCCGAACATCAAAGAGCGGCGCGATTACTCGTGCGCCGTGTTCGACAAGTCGGGGCGGGTCATCGCGCAGGGCGACCACATGCCCGTGCATCTCGGCTCGATGCCGATGGCCGTCGCCGCCGCGCTCGGCGAAACAGTCATCGCGCCCGGCGACGTGATCGCCTTAAACGACCCGTTCGCCGGCGGCACGCACCTGCCGGACGTGACGCTCGTCGCCGGAGTCTTCAGAGAGGGGCCGGGGGCCGGGGGCCGGGGACCGGCAGTTACGGAGAAAGCGGGGGTTGACGG
>JACDEG010000552.1 GCA_013816505.1 Pyrinomonadaceae bacterium
GCAGGCCGCCGCCGTGCCGGGTGCCGCCGCCGCCGCCGAGAGCGCGCCGCCACAACCACCGCAACGTGGCGCGACCGAAGCCGACGCTGTGCCAGCATCAATGGCCGCGTCAACACCGGCGACTTCTGACCCCGCGGCTACATCAAGCGGCGCGTCCGTCTCAGGTCAGGCCGACGCCACCTCTGCGGTGGAGGGCGTCGTCAATCTCATCAACATCGAAGACTTCGCCAAAGTCGAGATGCGCGTCGGCGAGATTTTGACCGCCGAGCGCGTGCCGAAAGCAGACAAGTTGCTGCGCTTTACCATCGACATCGGCGAAGCGCCGCCGCGCCAGGTACTGGCCGGCATCGCGCAGTATTACGAGCCTGAAAAATTGATTGGCCGCAAAATCATCGTCGTCGCAAATTTGCAACCGCGAAAGCTGCGCGGCTTTGAGTCGCACGGGATGGTGCTGGCGGCGTCCGTCGGCGACGAGGGCCGTCCGGTGCTCGCCACCTTCACCGAAGACGTACCGAACGGGGCGAGGCTGAGATAAGGGATGAAGGATGAAGGATGAGGGATGAATAAATCAGAAGTTAATAGTGATGCTCCGATGTCTTCCACTTCATCCCTCATCCCTCCGCCCTCATCCCTTAAGAATCCTTCATCCCTTGTTTTTGTAGACTCACATGCGCATGTTGATGGGGAGGAGTTCGACGTTGATCGCGACGGAGTGCTGGAGCGTGCGCGGGCGGCTGGCGTGCGGACGATTCTCAATGTCGGGACGGGCGACCCGCGCGGCGGAAATTTTGAGCGTGCCATTGCGCTCGCCGAAAAACACGAGGACGTGTACGCGGCAGTTGGTGTGCATCCGCACGATGCGAAGCTGTTCGACGATGATGCCGCCGCACATTTGATGAAATTGCTGAAAAGCGGTGGGCGAGTCGTCGCGCTTGGCGAGATCGGACTTGATTATCATTACGATCATTCGCCGCGCGACACGCAGCGCGAAGTGTTCGCGCGGCAGTTGCGGATGGCTCGCGAAGTGAACCTGCCGGTCATCATCCACTCGCGCGAGGCCGACGAAGAGACTGTGGAAGTCATTCGCGCTGAAGAGTCGGCAAGTGGTGGCGGACGTGCGGGCGTGATGCACTGCTTCAGCGGCAGTCTGGCGATGGCCGAGCAGGTGTTGGAGTTGGGGTTTATGATTTCGTTTGCGGGCAACGTGACTTTCAAGAAGGCCGAGCCGCTGCGCGAGGTGGCGCGGCGCGTTCCGTCAGACAGATTGTTGATTGAAACGGATTGCCCGTACATGTCGCCAGTCCCATTGCGCGGGCGGCGCAACGAGCCGGCGCACGTCGTCGAAACCGCCCGCTGCCTCGCGGCGTTGCGCGGCGTCGAGGCGGAAGAGATCGGGCGCCTTACCTCCGCCAACTTCGCGCGCTTTTTCCAAATCAAGCTGCCCACTGCGGATATACAACATTTTGCGCACTGACCACGGCGGCGTACAGCATTTGTCACATCGATGCTTCACTGTCCGCCGCGTTAGTGTTATAAAAGCAGCGGCGCGGCGGGGGACTCCAGCAGAGGTGGCAAAGGTCATTCCGATGAGGACTGCAAACGGTTTTCGTCTGTCCGTGGGCCGCCTATTTTTTATACCATTTTTCAGTTCGCTGTAAGGTTTATGGCTCAACAGAACTCATTCGATATTGTCTCGCAGGTCGACCGCGCGGAGATCGGCAACGCGCTCGATCAAACGATGAAAGAAGTCCGCCAGCGGTTCGACTTTAAGGGAAGCAACGCGGCGGTCGTCCTCGAAGGTGAGGAATTGATCCTGACCGCCGAGGACGAGACGCGTCTGCGAAATATGAACGACATCCTTCAGCAGAAACTGGTGCGGCGCGGTGTTCCTCTGAAGGCGTTCAGTTACGGGTCGGCTGAGCCGGCGGCGGGCGGCACGCTGCGCCAGCGGGTCGCCATCCAACAGGGTATCCCGACCGACAAAGCCAAAGAGATCGTCAAATTCATCAAAGAGACGAAGGTCAAAGTGCAGGCATCGATTCAGGGCGACGTGGTTCGCATTTCGGGGCGTGACCGCGACATGCTGCAAGATGTCATCGCGCACCTGAAAGCCAGAGACTTCGGCATCAACATGCAGTACACCAACTATCGCTCCAACTGAAGGGGCGCGCGATTGATACCTTCCCGTCGGCCTTGGCGGTTTCCGGCCTTTGGACTTCTGAACTCTATGCAAACAACCGGTCACACGGCGGCCATCGAAGAGCCTCATGCGGCGGCACGGCGCGTCTTTAATCTGATCGCGCCGGAATTGTCGCTCGTCGAAGAGGAGTTCGTCCGCCAGGCTCGCTCGAACGTGCAGGTCATCAGCTACATCAGCGACTACTTGCGCGCTTCGGGCGGCAAGCGTGTGCGTCCGGCGCTGACGCTTTTGGCGACCTACGCGGCGGGCGGCGACGGCTCTCGCGCAAACGTGATTCGGATGGCGACAGTGATGGAGTTTTTGCACACCGCGACACTGGTCCACGACGACATCATCGATAACGCGGAGACGCGCCGCAGTCGCGCCTCGATCAACAGCCGCTTCGGCAATCAGACGGCGGTGCTGATGGGTGACTGGCTTTACATGACGGCCTTCGAGACGAGCCTCTCGGAACGCTCGCTGCCGATTCTCGACATCCTCACCGGGGTCACACGCAAGATGACCGAAGGCGAGTTGATTCAGTTAACTCTGCTCGGTCGCGTCGATGTCACCGAGGGACAATACTTCGACATCCTCAGCCGCAAGACGGCGTTCCTCTTCAGCGCGTGCTGCGAAATCGGCGCGATCCTCGGCGGCGGCAACGGCGGCGCGCAAAGCGCCCTGCGCGAATATGGTCTCAACCTCGGCATCGCCTTCCAACTCGTCGATGACCTATTGGACTTTACGGCGACCGAAGACACGCTCGGCAAAGCGGCGGGCGTCGATCTGCTCGAAGGCAAAGTGACGCTGCCGCTGATCTACCTGCTTGAAAAGGAATCAACGAAGCGGGCCGCGATCCAGGCCGTGATGCGCGAAGGGAGTTATCAGGATGTAGCGCGCGACGACTTGATCGACGCGGCGCAGCAGACGGGGGCGCTCGCCCGCGCTCGCGCCCGCGCACATGCCTTCGCACAATCGGCGATTGACGCGCTCGATTCGCTGCCGACCTCGGCCCACACCGAAGCGCTCCGCGAGATTCCGACGTTCATTCTGGAACGCGACCGTTAGCGCGGCTGGCGTCTCGGGCGGGCGCCGCGCGCGGGCTGTCTACCAGGGGGGCGGTTACGAACTGTCGGCGGTCGTCCACCGAAGACCGCAAGCTTTAAGGCAACATCATCCGAAGACTCGTCTATGCCTGAAGAGAACCTTTTGACGACGCTTGAGTTGAGCCTGCGGCAGACGCGCGCGACCCGTTCGCGTTTGTCGGCGCGCCTTGCTGACCTTGAGGCAGAGGCCGAGAAACTGCGCACGGAATTGTCCGAACTGGACGGCCTTGCCAGCCAGACCGAGGCGGCGATGTTCCGCATTCTGTCGTCAATGCTCGGTGGCAACACGCCGGCGGCTCCGAGCGTGCCGTCAGACGCGGAGATCGAGGCGGCGCTCAGGCGCGATGTCGCGAAGACTTCTTACAACTCGGCGCGCGTCGAGTCGGTGCGGCGCCGGGAAATGCCGTTGATTCGGGAAGAGGTCGAGGCGAAAGACGAGCGATTCCACGACCGCACGATCCCGCAGGCGACGGCGCTGCTGCTGCGCGAATCCGGCGGGCCGCTGCACGTCAACGAAATATATAACCGCTTGCTCGAAGGCAGCTTTCAGTTCACCGGGCAACACCCGACCATCAGCATTGCGGTGTCGCTCAACCGTAACCGGCGTTTCCGCAAAGTCGCTCCGGGGACGTTCGACCTGACGATCCGCGACGCAGCACAGGCCTCCTGAAAATCCCCCACGCGCCTGAAGAGCCTTATGTCCGGCCTCAAAAACACAGATACTCACATTTTAATCTGCGAGCACAAGACGTGCCTCAAACACGGCGGGCGAGACACCGCCAAAGAGTTGAAGCACTGTCTCAGAGAACGCGGACTCCACAAGCGTGTGCTGGTCACGAGAGTGGACTGTCTCGATCAATGCGAGCGCGGCCCGGTATTGATTGTCTACCCGGACGGTGTATGGT
>JACDEG010000553.1 GCA_013816505.1 Pyrinomonadaceae bacterium
GGAGCGTAACGACAAGCAAGCGACCATTGACTGGCGCTTTTCGGTGACGGATGCGCGCGAAAAACTGAAGCGGCTTTATCCATCGCGTTCATCGTGATGATCTACTACCGTGAAAGCCAAAATTAAAACGATGTTTTTAAGAATTAGCGGAGAGCCGTCGCAGTCATGCTTCGCATAAGTAACAAAAATGCGTCAAGAGTCTACTGCCGCCACGTGTCAGAGCAGGGTGGAAGGTCGCCGTCGGATGTGAATGCGTTAACCGTCGAGCACACGAGTCACTCTGGCACGTCACTCCGCGTTTCGTTTTTTTGGATAAAGAGACGAGCGCGTTCGGCCAGATCCGCCGGCACGGTTACGCGGAAAGGATGCTTGGCGACGAAACTCGGCACGCGCCGCACGTTCGCGCCGAGTGCTTGCAGAGCGGCGGCCGCGCGTTCGTCGTCAAGCTCTCTCACCCCGAGCGAATCGGCCGCCCGCCGCAGCGCGCCACGCAGTCGATCCAACGGCAATTCGCGCCCGGCCAGCACCTTGCCGCGGGCTTGAAAATCTCCGAGCGCATGAAGAATAAGCCGGGCGACATCAACCGTCTCCGCCGGTTGTCCCTCGTGTCCGAACAGTGTGGGCTGTTGCATGATTAAGGTCGCGCTCCGCAAGTGAGTCGTGGTGGAAATTTTAGGGTGAGCCGACGCGGCGCGGGCGACTCGTCGGCTCGCCGCTCAAAGAGTTGGTGGGCGACTGGTCGCGGGGTTGCGACTTCGACCCGGCCTGCTTCCTCAACTCTTCCTGCTCGTAAGGGTCGAGTCGAGCGAAGAGGTAAAACCTATCGCGCCTCATCCGCACCGCGCCGAGGTAACGGAAGGTGTCGTTGAGCGTCTCGCCGGCGCGCAACAGATCAAGGGACGGCGGCGTTTCGAACAATGTCTCAAGCTCGTCGGTGGCGACCGCTTCGAGTTCCGGCAGATAATCGTTTCCCGTTTCGCGCGCGATGCTGATCGCCATCTGCCGCAGCGCGCGGATCCGGTCGGAATTTCTCCGGTAGTAATCGGCGCTGACTTCGCGGCGGCTGACGCGGTCATCGACCACCTCTTGCTGCGCCCTCAAATAGCCGAGGTAAGCGCGGACGACGGGGCCGAATTCGTCTTCGCCCCTGACCGGGCGGTTCCGCTGCGCCGCAGCCGCCGCCAGAGACCACGCGCTCACGATCAGGAATGCCAGCGCACCGACGCGCCGCAGGATCATGCCCTTTCGCCCAAACACTCTCTGTGACTCGAACCGACGCAGCATTTTGTGTGTGTTCAATTTTGACGAAATCACTTGCAGGGGTTGACGGGAAAAGTTTACCACAAGCCTGAATGTGCGACTCGATTTCGCCGCCACGGAAAGCGAGGCGGGACGCGGTTTAGTTGAGTGGGTTGACGCTGACCGAGTTACAATTATCCATGGCCGAGGTGATTGCACGCGCCGCGCGGCCAATGCTACATTCGAGCCGGACAACAGTTTTGAGTTTGAAGCTGAAAACTGGAAATTCAAAACTGAAAACTGCTTGTCGTCCTGCTTATGTCCTCAAGTTTGTCCGAAGAATCGACGTTGACGACCACGCGGGTCAGCGGTATGCGCGTGGCGCTCGCGGTCTCTGGCGGGATCGCCGCCTACAAAGCCGCCGAGGTTTTGCGCGGCCTTCAGCGCGCGGGCTGCCGTGTGCGCGTCGCGATGACCGAGCGCGCCACCGAGTTCGTCACGCCTTTAACCTTCCGCGCCCTTTCCGGCGAGCACGTCATCGTCGACGATTACGCGCCCGACAACCCGGACCCGATTGCCCACATCACCTTTTCACAGACCGTCGATCTGCTGCTCGTCGCGCCGGCGACCGCGAATATCATCGCCAAATTCGCGCACGGTATCGCGGACGACTTCGTCACCTCCACCTACCTCGCATGCACCGCGCCAATACTGATCGCGCCGGCGATGAACACGACGATGTGGAACCACCCGGCGACCGCGCGTAACCTTCGGCAACTCCGCGCGGACGGCGTGCATGTGGTCGAACCCGACGCCGGCGAGATGGCGTGCGGCACCATCGGCCCCGGGCGTCTGAGTGACCCCGCGTTGATTGTCGCCGCCGCGCTCGATATTCTGTCGCAAACCGGCGCGCACCACGTCGCACCACATCTGAACGACCTCGCGGGCGAGCGCGTCCTGATTACCGCCGGGGCGACGCGTGAAGAGATCGACCCGGTGCGCTTTCTTTCGAACCGCTCGTCGGGGCGGATGGGCTATGCGCTCGCCGAGGCAGCGCTGGCGCGTGGCGCCGAAGTGACGGTCGTCGCGGGCGTGACGACGGTTCAGCCGCCCGCCGACGTTCGCTTGATGCGCGCCACGTCGGCGGCGGAGATGCACGCCGCTGTGTCGGGAGAGATTGAGAAGACGACCGTCTTTATCGCCGCAGCAGCAGTCTCTGATTATCGCCCGGCGACGCGCGCTGCGAACAAGTTGAAGAAGTCACAGTCAAATTTGACGCTGACGCTTGAACCGACGCCGGACATCCTCGCCGACGTTGCGGACAGACGGCACGACGGCCTGTTGGTGATCGGCTTCGCAGCGGAGACAGAAGATATGCTCCGCCACGCGCGAGAAAAGCTGACGCGCAAACGCCTCGATGCAATCGTCGCCAACGACGTGGCTGGCGACGGCGCGGGCTTTGACACCGAAACTAACGTCATCTCGCTGCTCGCGCATGACCGCGAGACGCCGATTGAGTTGCCGCTGATGTCGAAGCTCGAAGCTGCGCACCGCGTGCTTGATGAGGTGGCTCGCCTGCGGCGCGCACCCGCTAAACGTGAAATAATCTCCGCTAATCCATGAAAGATACGTTGCAGTTACGAGGCATGCTGCGCATCGTTGTCGAAGACGTGGCCGAACAAGCGGCCTATCTACGCGAGTTGGGCGTCGAAAGTTTGGAGTACGAAATCAACGCGACCACACTTCAACCGGCAGAAGCCGCGAGAAGGGCCACGCCTTTATCGCCGCCGGACGTGATCGCATCGACCCCTGCTCGCGCGCTGTCGCGCAACGCCAACGCCGAAAGCCGCGCGGGGAGCGTTCCACCAATGCAAAAGCGCTCCGTTACTGCTCCCCGCGTCGGGGAAGCAGCGACGGTTCCGTCGGATCAGACTGACATGGCAAAACAAACAACACGCAAATCGACCGCCGCGCCCGACACGCCCGCCCCGATGGAGACGCTGTTCGGCATCGTCACGCCGATGGACGAAGCTTCCCTGCCGCGACCCGACGAGACGCTCGAAGACATTCGCCTTGACATCGGCGAGTGCGTCCGCTGCCCCTTGAGTCAGAGCCGTCACCAGGTCGTCAACAGCGAAGGCCATCCGAACGCGCGTTTGATGTTCGTCGGTGAAGCGCCGGGCGCGGACGAGGATGCGCAGGGTCGTCCCTTTGTCGGACGCGCGGGTCAACTGCTCAACAAGATCATCGAAGCCATCGGAATGAAGCGTGAAGAAATCTTCATCGGCAACGTCAACCGCTGCCGCCCGCCGCAGAACCGCACGCCGACGCCCGCCGAAGCATCGACGTGTAAGCCGTTCCTGCTGCGCGAGATTGATGTTGTCAAGCCGGAGGTGATCGTCGTGCTCGGCAATACGGCGATGAAGAATTTGCTCGGCACAAAGGAAGGCATCACCAAGCTGCGTGGGGAATTTCAAGACTATCGTGGCATCAAAGTCATGCCAACATTTCACCCCGCCTATCTGCTGCGCGACCCGTCGAAGAAACGCGAGACGTGGGACGACATGAAGAAGGTGCGGGACTATCTTAATCACTCAACAGTGACAAGTGATAAGTGAATGGTGACAAGCGGGAACGATCACCGCCACACAGTTTGCGGCGCTGACTTGATGTGCTGCATGCGAGCGTCGTCCGTTGCGGGAGGCATTCACAAACCGCTTCAGTGTTGCTTCTCCCATCACCGATCACTGTTTACCCAACACTTCTGAGATTTTAGGATTCGAGATGCAGGAGTCTTTATTTTCCGATCCACCGCCCGCCGCGCCCGACGAAACGCTTGACGACATCAACGCGGAGATGGTGCGTCGGGCGATGAGTCTGCCGCAGTTTAAGGAGCGCGTCTTTATTTTCAGCGAAGGGCAGACGGGCGCACGGGTCGCGGTGGTCGG
>JACDEG010000104.1 GCA_013816505.1 Pyrinomonadaceae bacterium
AGTCTCAAGCTACATCAGCACCCGCCCGCTACCGCAGGCGCTACTGTCTACTGACTCATTACGCAATCGGTATCTTCATATAATGACGTGGATCGTCGAAACTTCACTGCGTTTGCGCGTCGTCGTCGTCGTGCTTGCCGTCGTGCTGATGGTCGTCGGGATTCAGATCGTGCGTACCTCGCCGCTCGATGTGTTCCCGGAGTTCGCGCCGCCGCTCGTCGAAATTCAAACCGAAGCGCCGGGTCTCTCGACTTCGGAAGTCGAAAGTCTCGTCACGGTTCCTATCGAAAACGCTTTGAACGGCGTTACGTCGCTGAAGACCTTGCGCTCGAAATCCGTGCTCGGTCTCTCGTCTGTTGTCCTCATCTTTCAAGAGAATGTTGACTTGATGCAGGCGCGCCAACTCGTGCAGGAACGGCTCGCGCTTGCCGCCGGTAGTCTGCCGTCCGTTGCCAGTCCGCCGGTCATCTTGTCGCCGCTCTCTTCGACGAGCCGCGTGATGAAGATCGGCGTTTCCTCCCCGAAGCTTTCGCAGATGGAGATGACGACGCTCGCACGGTGGACGGTTCGCCCGCGCTTGATGGCGATCCCCGGCGTCGCCAACGTCGCGATCTGGGGGCAGCGCGACCGGCAGTTCCAAGTGCTTGTTGACCCGGAACGATTGCGCCAGCACAACGTCACGCTCGACGACATCGTGCGGATCACACGCGACGCGGCGGCACCGGGCGCGGGCGGCGTCCTCGACACGCCGAACCAACGGCTTTCCGTCACACACATCTCGCCCATCGTCACACCCGCCGACCTCGCGCGTATCCCTATCGTCGTGCAAAGTGGGGCGACGACTCAACCGCAGAGTTTCACCGCGCCGCAGCTCCAAGGCACGACACCGCTTCAGCGCACGCCGCTGCAACTCGGCGATGTGGCGCGCATCGTCGAAGGTCATCCGTCGCCGATTGGCGATGCGATCATCAACGACAAACCTGGCTTGCTCCTCATCGTCGAGAAGCAGCCGCAAGGCAACACACTCGAAGTGACGCGCAACGTCGAAGCCGCGCTCGAAGCACTCCGACCCGGACTGCAAGGGTTGGAAATTGATTCAACGATCTTCCGCCCCGCGACGTTCATCGAGATGGCGCTCGCGAATCTCAACCGCGCTTTGCTGATCGGCTGCGTCCTCGTCATTATCGTGCTCGCCCTGTTCCTCTACGAATGGCGCACCGCGCTCATCAGTATGACGGCGATTCCGCTATCGCTCTTGAGTGCCGCGCTGGTGCTGCACTATTACGGCAGCACGATCAACACGATGGTACTCGCCGGACTCGTGCTCGCGCTCGGCGAAGTCGTTGACGATGCGATCATTGATGTCGAGAACATCGTGCGGCGTCTCAGACTCAACCGCGAAGCGGGCGACCCCGAACCGGCATTCAAAGTCGTGCTGAAGGCGTCGCTCGAAGTGCGTAGCGCCATCGTCTATGCGACGTTGATCGTCGTGCTCGTCTTCCTGCCGATTTTCCTGTTGGACGGTCTGGCGGGTACGTTCTTTCGCCCGCTCGCCGTCGCTTATGTGCTCGCGGTGATGGCATCGCTTGCCGTCGCGTTGACCGTCACGCCCGCGATGTCGCTGCTCTTGCTACCGCGCGCAACAAGGGAGCACACCGAGCCACCATTCACGCGTCTACTCAAACGACGTTATAACCGACTACTTCCGCGCTTGGTCAGCAAGCCGCGTTGGGCGGCGACGACTCTGGGCGTAGTGTTCATTCTAACCGTCGCGTCCGTGCCTTTTCTCGGCGAAGAGTTTCTACCTGAATTCAAAGAGCGCGACTTTCTGATGCACTGGGTCGGCAAGCCCGGCACGTCGCTCGAAGCGATGAACCGCATCACGATCCAAGTCAGCAAAGAACTACGCGCCGTGCCCGGCGTGCGCAACTTCGGCTCGCACATCGGGCGCGCGGAAGTTGCCGATGAAGTCGTCGGACCGAACTTCGCGGAGTTATGGATCAGCATCGACCCGGAAGCCGACTACGAGCTGACGGTCGCCAAGATTCAATCGGTCGTTGACGGCTATCCCGGTCTCTACCGCGATGTGTTGACGTACTTGAAAGAGCGCATCAAGGAAGTCCTGACGGGCGGTAGCGCATCAATCGTCGTGCGCGTTTACGGTCCGAACCTCGACACATTGCGCGCGAAGGCTGCCGAGGTCGGAAAGACGATGGGCGCGATTGAAGGTGTGACGAACTTGAAGGTCGAGCCACAGGTGCTCGTACCGCAGGTCGAAGCGCGCATCAAGCCCGACGCGGCACTACGTTTGGGACTCACGCCCGGCGACATCCGCCGCGCGGCGACGACACTCGTCAAGGGGACGAAGGTCGGCGAGATTTACGAAGAGCAGAAGATTTCCGATGTCGTCGTGTGGGGCGAAGAGTATCTGCGAAGCGACATCGAAGCTCTGCGCGAAGTTCGCATCAACACGCCGGGCGGCGGCGACGTGCCGTTAGGAGAAGTCGTTGACCTACGCATCGCTCCATCACCGAATGTCATTCAACGCGAGAGCGCATCGCGCCGCATCGACATCAGCGCTGATGCGAAGGGGCGCGACCTCGGCACGGTCGCCCGCGAGATCGAAGCGAAGGTGCGCGCGCTTCCGTTCGAGCAAGGCTACCACCCGGAGTTCTTAGGCGAATACGCCGCGCGGCAAGCATCGCAGCGGCGACTGCTCGCGCTTGCAGGTCTGTCGCTGCTCGGCATCTTGCTTTTGCTCTATTCGGATTTTCGCTCGTGGCGATTGGCATTGCTTGTGCTCGCGAGTTTCCCGCTCGCGCTCGTCGGCGGCGTGATCGCGGCTTTTCTGACCGGCGGCGTGCTGTCGCTCGGCTCACTCGTCGGCTTCGTCACGGTCTTAGGTATCGCGGCGCGCAACGGCATCATGCTCGTCAGTCACTATCGCCATTTGGAAACCGAAGAAGGCGAACCTTTTGGCGTCGGACTTGTAACGCGCGGCTCGGAGGAGCGTCTCGCGCCGATCCTGATGACGGCGAGCGTCACCGCGCTCGCGTTGCTGCCAATTGTGATGGGCGGCAATCAACCGGGTCACGAGATCGAGCACCCGATGGCGGTCATTATCCTCGGCGGTCTGATCACCTCGACACTGCTCAATCTGTTCTTGATGCCCGCGCTCTATTTATTGGTGGCAGCGCCGGAAAGGGAGGATGACCAAGCGATAGAGTCGCCGCAAGCTTGAGCTATCAACGTGTACAATGCTTGTCTAAAGCGTTGAAGCATGAACTGGTTAAATTCCGGTGAGCTTGTTTTTGGTCTCAATCCAAAAGCGTCGAATCAACTCGGCGGTTTTTCGTCGCGGCGTTCGCTGAGGTAGTTCTCGACGACGGCGATCAATGCGTTCAAGCGGTCATCGGTTTCAGCCAGCCGCTTGTCTGCTTGGGCCTGCACGGTGGTGACCCGCTCGACCGTCCCAACCACCCGCTCCACGATGTCAGTCAAACGCATCACGACATTCTCGACGCGCGTGATCCGTTCGTCAGCCTTTTCGTGGATACTCACCGAGTGCTCTTGTAATTCGCGTAGCACCTGAATGTCCGCCGCGAACTGCGCCTGCTGTTCGAGCATGAACTCCCGGCGCCGCTGAAACTCTTCGTTGGTCATGCTGCTTCCCCTCCTCGATTTGAGAACATACAAGCAAGTCCGCCGCAGGCGCAATCAGTTCACACCGTCGTCCGCAACGCGCCGGCGCGCTCGGCCTCTTCGCCGAGGGCGATGATCTCTTCGCGAATCGCTTGCCGCTCAATCAACAGTTGGCGAAAGAAGCGGCGCTCGGTGATAAAGAACGCGGCGGCCTTAGTGCCAGCCACGAAGCGGTCGAGTTCCTCCGCGAAGCGCATCGCGATGTAGCCCGCGAGCGGCGCGACGACGAGCGACACGAGCGCCGCCTGCCAGCCGCCGAACGCAAAACACATCGCCACGAGCACCAGCCACGTCAGCGGAAAGAGCAGCAGCGCCGAGATGACTTTGATGGTCGATACAATATCGTCGTAGCTGCGCGAAAACTTAGTCGCGAAGAACCCACCGAGACGGTAGGCCGGGTAATGCACCGCCGCGCCGAAAACCGCAAGCGGCAGCAGCAGCATGAACAGCAACCCGCGCGTGACGAGGTGGCCGGCCCCGCCGTACTTCGATAGGTTCGCTGGCGAGAGATGATCAATGTCGACGCCGGCCTGCGCCAACTCCTCTTCGTAGCCGCGGATACGCGCTTCGAGCGCGGCGAGTCGCGCGGGCGAGTTGGCGCGGTGGAACGCATAGCCCTCGACGAAGCGGCGCTTCAATTTCATTTCGCGCGAAAGCATCTGCCCGCCCGACGCGGCGGCGGCGGTGTCTGATGAAAAGATGCGCTCCGCGCGCGCGACGGTCGTCAGCGCCTCGTGATGCTCGGCGTTGAGCGTCGCTTCGTGTAGCGCGCGTGCGATGCGCTCGGACAACTCTTGCACCGCTTCGCGCGGCGGCTCGCCGTCGGCGTCGAGCGTGATGGGTTCGACCCGAACGGGTTCTCCAAAATAGAGCAGCGCCGAACTGCGGAACATAGTCTTCGCGGTGTAATACAAACCGGCGGGAACTATCTTCAGATCGAGCGCGTCGCCGGTCGAGGCCGCGCCGAGCGCGATGCGCGCCGTGCCCGACTTGAGTGGCCGCAGGGAAGATTCGTTGTGCGATACGCCTTCGGGGCAGACGCCAATCGTGCCGCCGCCCTTTAACAAGCTGTGTGCGCGCGTGAACGTCTCGCGATTCTTCGACGTGTCTTCGCCCGCGTCCTGTTTCCGATAGACCGGAATCGCGTTCAGCGCGCGCACAAAGAAACCAAGCACCGGCGTTTTAAACAGCGTCGACTTGGCGAGAAACGATACCGGGCGCGGCGCGTAACACAACAGGAATGCCGGATCGACAAGACCATTCTGATGATTCAGCACAAAGATCGTCGCGCCACGCCGCGGCACGCGCTCAAGCCCCGCGACCTCGACGCGGCGAAAGAAGATGCGCAGCGCGAAGCGCAGGATGACGGTGATGATTCGTCTCGTCAAAGATGTGTGCCTCCTGCTGTCGGCTCCGCAATGACCGTCACCACAAACGCTCACCTGTCCGACGTTATTCTACCGAATCGTGATGCGAATGATGAGGCTGGAAAGCGCGATGTCGACAGCGGTGGATGCGGCGGGAATTATTGCGTCACGGGAAGGATGATCGACAAGGATAGAGCTACGTAGTAAGGCAAAAGTAAAAAGGGAACAGGCAAAAGTGAAAGCGAAATATTGACGCTGCTATTGCGCAACCTGCATAACGAAAAACTTTTGCCTGAGTACGTAGTTTCTTCTGTTGCGCCCCGGTGTCTTGGTGGTGAATCTTCTTTGTCTCATTACATCGTGGTCTGATTGAGCGTATTTCGAGAGCAGAGAACTTGGATATACCGGCAGAGGGAGCATCTATACAGCGCTTGAGTTAAGTAGAGGGAGAACCAGAATTTTTTACTGGTCATTCTTCCCTTACCACAAGTTGATAATTGCCAGACTTCTCCTCACTCTCAGAATAATGCCTTACCATGATGTAGTAATAGGAGTTGGGCCTGCCGTCAAAAACTAAGCTACTAGGGTCATCCGCGCGCTTGCCGCTGAGGTATTCGATGCTTTGCTGCTGGAAGACAGAGAGGATGCTGAGGATGGACAATGTTTATCTCATCAGACACAAAGTCAACATTGAATGCAAAAGCATTCGCCAAGTCGCTTGTGAGTTGGACCTCCGTCGATCAACGCCCCGCTTCGCTTGGAATCGTCGACTGACGGACGCGCTGTTCGACCCACTTCCGGCTGTTGTAGTCGCTGAGCGTCAGCACCATCAAGATCGCGAGCCAGAAGAACCCGGCCACGACCACCAGCATGATGAGGCGCGAGCCGTATCGGACGTGCATAAAGAACAGGATCACGAGTACAGCTTTGGTCACTGCGATGGTCATCGCAATCACGTCGTTGAGTACGCCGAAGTCGATGTTGGCGGCGAACACGGTGAGCGCCGTCAGCACCATCAGTGCGCCGAAGACCACGAAGTAAACTTTTCTTGGGACGATATGTTCAGACATGATGCGTGTCTTAAATCCTTTAGTGCCCCGCCGCGGCGTGCCCGCCCGCGTAGTGCGCGCCAAGCAGATAGAGCAGCGGGAACAGAAAAATCCAGACGATGTCGACGAAGTGCCAATATAGTCCGAACAACTCGACCGGCGCGTGATACTCCGGCGAATAGGCCCCCTTCCACGCGCGATACATGATCGGCAACAGAATCGCGATGCCGATAATCATGTGGAGCGCGTGCAGCCCCGTCATCGCGAAGTAAATCCAGTAGAACATCTGGATATTCTGCTCGCTGACGTTCGCCGAGAGTGGCTGTTCCCAGTGGAACCACCCGCGCACAGGGATTAGGTGGTCGCGGTACTTGTCGTAATACTCGACGGCTTTGACGCCGAGGAACGTCGCGCCGAGCAGACCGGTCAGCGCCATGAAGAAGACCTGCGTGCGCCGCGTCCGCCCGACCTGCGCCGCCCACACCGCGAGCGCCATCGTCAGACTGCTACAGATCAGCACCGCCGTATTGAAGGCGCCGAGTTTCCAGTTAAGGTGATTACTCGCCGCCGCGAACGCCTCCGGAAACCGCGTGCGGTAGATGACGTAGGCGAGGAACAGCCTGCCGAAGAACATCACCTCCTGCGCGAGGAAAATCCACATGCCGAGGCTCCCCGCCTCGCGCTGCTGCTCAAGGTTGTCGAAGTGATGGGCGAGCGCCGCGTGCGCGGAGTGTTCGGCCGGGACATGCGCCGCGTGCGCCGCCGCCGGCCCGTGGTGCGTTGCTGCTATCTCATGCGTAGCCAAACCTATTCTCCTGGGTAATGGGTGATGGGTGAAAAGTGATGGGTGAAAATCCGTTCTTACCCGTCACTTGTCACTTGTCACCTGTCACGGGTTTTTGCCGTCCGTCGGTTGCATGCCGTCGATGGGCTGCGCGGGGGTGTCGCCGGGGCCGATCACTTCGGTCTCTTCCATCGGCCTGAACTCGTAGGCTTCCCATGTCACGACCGGCGTAGTGCCAAAGTTCTCGGTTGGCGGTGGCGACGCGGTGCGCCATTCGAGGCCCGTCGCCGGCCACGGGTTAGCCGTCGCGAACTTCCCGTAGCGCATCGACCAAATGAAATATACCATCGGGATCAACATCCCGACACCCATGATCGACGCGCCCGAAGTGGACATCACGTGCAGCACCTGCCACACGGGCGCGTCGACCGGATAGGCGTGATAACGGCGCGGCATCCCCATGTACCCGAGCAGGAACTGCGGGAAGAACGTCAGATTGAAGCCGACGAAGATGACCAGCGCCGCGAACCGCGCCCACCCTTCCGGGTACATTCGCCCGGTGATTTTCGGCCACCAGTAGTGCATCCCACCAAGGTAGCCCATCAGCGCGCCACCAACCATGATGTAGTGGAAGTGGGCGACCACGAAGTAGGTGTCATGCACGTGTACGTCGAGGCCGAGCGCGGCGAGAAACAGTCCCGTCATTCCGCCGATCAGGAAGAGGCCGATGAACGCCAGCGCGTACAGCATCGGTGTGTCGTATGAGATCGAACCTTTATAGAGCGTCGCCGTCCAGTTAAAGACCTTCACCGCCGACGGAATCGCGACCGCATAGGAGATGAACGAGAAGACCATCCCGGCATAGATCGACTGGCTGCTGGTAAACATGTGGTGGCCCCACACGAGGAACCCGAAGACCGCAATCGCGATGGACGAGAAGGCGACGAACGTGTAACCGAAGATGTTCTTTCGCGAGAAGGTCGCGATCACTTCGCTGACGATGCCCATCGACGGCAGCAGCATGATGTAGACCGCCGGATGCGAATAGAACCAGAAGAGATGCTGGAACAGCACTGGGTCGCCGCCGAGCGCCGGGTCGAAGATACCGATCCGTGCCAGACGCTCGAGCGCGACCAGCAGAATCGTAATCGCGATGACCGGTGTGCCGAGGATGAAGATGATGCTCGTCGCGTAGTGCGCCCAGATGAAGAGCGGCAAACGGAACCACGTCATGCCGGGCGCGCGCATCGTGTGGATCGTGACGATGAAGTTAAGCCCCGTCAGGATCGACGAGAAGCCGTTGACGAAGATGCCGAGACCGGCGGCGACGACGTACCCGTTCGAGAAGGTCGTCGAGAACGGCGTGTAGAACGTCCACCCCGTGTCGACGCCGCCGCTTAAGAGCGCCCACAGCGTGATGATGCCGCCCGCCATGTAGATGTACCAGCTGAGCAGGTTGAGGCGCGGGAACGCGAGGTCTTTGGCGCCAATCATCAGCGGGATCAAAAAATTTCCGAGGATCGCGGGGATCGACGGGATTAAAAAGAAGAAGACCATCAACACGCCGTGGTGCGTGAACAGCTTGTTGTAGGTCTGCGACTCCACGAGGTCGCCCGCCGGCGTCATCAGTTCGAGGCGAATCGCGATGGCGTACACGCCGCCGAGAAAGAAGAAGAACGTCACGGAGGCGAGGTAGAGCAGCGCGATGCGTTTGTGGTCGAGCGTCAACAACCACGACTTGATGCCGTAGTTGGCGTTGAGGTAGTTGACGTGCGGGAATCTAACCCCGCGCGGCGCATCGATTGGTGTGGCCGGTGCTCCGACTGCTGTGCTCATAATTGCTTACTGCCTTGATTGACTAAAAACTACAACCCGAATTTAAAGTTGCGAGTGGTGTCCGGTTTTTCTAAATCGAACTATTCCGGACCTCCCGTCACCTCATACCACTTCAAAGAAAACTGATGACTACTGTCTGCCTCTCGACCGCTGCTGCTGCTGCCGGCCGGAGCGCGGCTGGTTCGCGCCGTCGGGCTGTTCCCCGGTCGAGTCCGGCGCGGTCGATACCGGCGCGCGTGTTCCACCCGGCGTCGTCGGCCCCGTCGGGTTCGAGCGTTGCGCGTCCGGGTTGATGCCGGTCGTCGTCTGCTGCCCGCCATCGCGACCCGTCGTCGCCCCGCCGCCCGCGCCGCTATCGTTCGTCGTACCGAGCGAGCGGATGTATGAGATCAGCGCCAGCAGTTGCTCTTCGCTGACCTGCCCCTGATATGTCGGCATGATCTGCTGGAATCCGGCAACCGTCTTGGCGCGTGGGTTCACGATTGACTCGCGGATGTAAGTCTCGTCGGCGATGACCGTCTGGCCGTTATCCAACTGCACCGTCTTGCCGAAAAGTCCGGCGAGCATCGGGCCTCGGTCCTGCGTGTCGTTGCGGTGGCAGGTCGCGCAGTTCAGATCGGAGAACAGCTTCTGCCCCTGCGAAGCCGGCGAGTCGGTCGCGCCGCCGCCGAGCCACGCTTGATAATCGTTCCGCTCCATCACGACGACGTAGCCGCCCATCCCGGAATGGTTAGTACCGCAATACTCGGCGCAGAACAGATAATAGCGTCCCGGCTTTGTCGCCTCGAACCAGGTCGTCGTATAACGGCCCGGCACAACGTCGGCCTTGATGCGGAACGCCGGAACGTAAAAGCTGTGAATCACATCTTCGGTCGTCATGGTCAGCTTGACGCGGCTGCCGACGGGGACGTGCAGTTCGTTAATCTCGCGCTGCCCGCCGCCATGCTGAAACTTCCACATCCACTGTTTGCCGACGACAAAAATATCCATCGCCTGCGTCGGCACGCGGTACATCTTGAAGTAAAGGCTTGCGCCCCACGCGAAGATGGTCATCGCGATCAGCAGTGGGATGACCGTCCACAGCGTCTCCAGCGTGATCGACCCAGCGACGGGGCGCGGCACTTCGTTCGGCGTGCGGCGGCGATACTTCAGCGCGAAGAAGATAATCAGCCCCGTAATCAGCACCGAGAAGAAGAGTGTGATCGTGACCAGATACAGATACAGCGCGTCGACCTCGCCCGCCAGCGTGGACGCCTGTTCAGGCGCAAACGGCACCCATGATGGAAAATACTGCATAACCTTTTAAGCGGATCCTCCGACGTTGACGCTCTCGTCCCAGTGGTCGCCGCCGCCGCCGCTTCCCTTATTGCGGCTATGTCGCACCAGCAGCAGGATCATCGCCACGACGCCGAACACCGTCAGCACGCCCGCCGTGCGAACCACCGCCATCACCGGCGCAAACTTCCCCGTCGTCGGGTCGTAGTGATAGCAATAGAGCAGCAGTTGATCGACCGGCGACCCGATCTTCCCCGCCGACGCCGCGACGAGGGCGAGCCGCACATCCTTCGGCGCGTACTCGATGCCGTAGAAGTAGTGCGACAGCTTCCCCTCCGGCGTCGCGATCATGATTGCGCTGGCATGCGCGAACTGATTCGAGTTGGCGTCCCAGGCATACCCAAAGCCGACGGCCTCGGTCACGCGGTCGATGTTCGCTTTATCGCCGGTCAGGAAGTGCCAACCCTGCTCCGCTCCCCCACGACTGAGGCGCTTCAAGTGTGTCTCTCGTTTGCGCGCCGCCAGTTCCGGCGTTTCGCGCGGGTCGAAGCTAACGTTGATGACCTGAAACTCGCGCCCCGGCATAAAGCTCAGCGCGCGGAGGGTGCGTTCGACGCCGTTCAGGATTTCGTTGCACAGCATCGGGCACTCGTAGTAAGCGAGCGACACGAGGACGGGCTTGCCGTCTTTGAAATACTCGCTGAGTTGCACGGTGCGGCCCGCTTCATCGCGGAATGTCGCGTCGAGCGGAATCTGATTATTCAGGCGCTGCTCGATGGTGATCTCCTTCAGCACTTCGGGCTTACCACCCTTCGGCAACGCGCTCTCCGGCGGGCGACCGTACTGTGCCCGCGAAGCGACGGGCAGCAGGCAGGTCAGCAGTAAGCAGAAGGCCGTCAGCAAAAGGCTGTCAGCAGTAAGCGCACGGGTCTGCCGATTGCGGCCTGCGGCGGACTGCCTTCTGCTTGCTGCCCTCTGCTTACTGTCTTCCGCCTTCCGCATTCTGAACTCTGACTCCTGATTACTAACGATCATTGCTCCCTCTTTTCCAACTGCTTCCCGGAACTGGATGATGACGGCATAGTTTCCTGGCGACCCGACGGCGCGTTGCGGCTCTGTCCCGGCTGACTCTCAGGCGGTTGATTGTTCTGCGGCGGCTGCGCTTTCGGCGCCTCACGCTCAAGGTAAATCTTCATCGCATCTTTAATCGGGATGCGTATCCTTCCGGGCTGGCCTTCGACCAAGCCGTAGTTCGCCAAATCGTGATCCCAAATCTTGCGCACGCGTCGCATCTCGGCCTGCGGCTCTTGCAGTTCAAGGTTGCGCTCCTCTGCACTCAACACATCAGGCCGCTCGTTGACCCTAAAGCCGGGGGCGCCCTGCAAACGCGGCTCCGGCGGCAGACGGTCTTCGCCCTGGCGCGCGACCGGCGACGCGGGTAACTCGTCCTCCTTCGCGCGCTGCTCAAAATATCTGAACAGCATGAACATCAAGAGGCAGATGACGGTCGCAAAGACGAACAGCCCAATGACGAACTTCGCTATCGGCCCGACGCTAACATCGCTTACCTCGTGTGCGACATCCGGGTTTTTGATGTACGACACGTCCGGCGTTTCGAGGATGCTGTCATCCCGCCGTCCGCCGCTGTGATAAATCGTGTCCCGTCCCTTCAAGCCACTCATACTCTCAACATCTCCTCACCAACTCCCGCGACTTGCTACTACCCACTGCCTTCTTCTTCCTGCTTCCCGCCTTCTTCTTACTGTTCACTGCCCACTGTTCACTTCATCAATGCTGGCTCGTCGTCGCCGCCGCGAGCACTTTGTCGAGGTCGGGCGCGCCGATTGGCAGCAACGGTTGCTGTCGCAACTGTCGAAGGAAGAACCACAGCCAGATGCCGCCGAGTCCGACGGTCGCCGCGAACATCGTCGTAAAGTCGAGAAGCAACATCGGCCACAGTGATTGTTCATGGCCTTCGGTCTGGTGCGAGGCCGGCGCGATTAGGTAAATCCAGTCGACGACGCGCGCGACCAGCACCAGTAGCGCGACCAACACCAGGCGGCGCGCGTTGCGCTTCACGTCACGCGACAGTAGCAGCACAAACGGCAGCGCGAAGTGCAGAATGACGACTGCCAGTCCGATCAACTCCCATCCGCCGCGCAACCGCCGCAGATACCACGAAGTTTCCTCCGGCAGATCGCCCGACCAGATAATCAGGAACTGCGAGAACGAGAAGTAAGCGTAGATCATGACGAACGCGAGCAGCAGCTTGCCGAGGTCGTGGAAGTGCGACGGCGCGTAGACGTGCGACATCGGGTCGTGGCGTGACAGCACCACTAACGCGGTGATCGTGAAGGCCATCGCGGTCAACCCCCACGCCGCCATCACCAGCATGCCGTAGATCGTCGAGAACCAGTGCGGCTCAAGCGACATGCCCCAATCAACCGCCGCGAACGTCACCGTCAGGCCGAACAGCAGAATGCCGGGGCCGCTTAAGTTCTGCATCTGCCGTTTCACGCGCGGGTCGCCGGTGTGATCCTGTTCGCGCGACCACTTATTCAAAAAGTAAGCGAGCGCACCCCACACCACAAAATAGAAGACGGCGCGGCCAATGAAAAACGGGACGTTCAGGTAGAGCGACTTGTGCTTCAGGATCGGGTCGGCGGCGACCGCTTCCGCATGCGACCATTCGTACAGCGAATGAATCCCGAAGATGATGGGGATGAACATCAGCGCGAGCAGCGGCATCGTTCGCGTCGAGGCTTCGAGGATGCGCCGGATGACGAGTCCCCACGAGCCGCCCGACAAATGTTGCAGCATCAGAATCGCCAGACTGCCGACACTGATGCCGGTCACGAATAGAAACCCGACCAGGTACGAGCGGAAGAACTGCGCGAGGAACGTCGTCGAGCCGTGTGCCGCCGCTGCCGCCTCGCCCTGCGCGACGCCGGCCTCGCCGCTATGCGTCAGCGATCCGCTGAAGAACGCGATGACGGCGGTGATGACCAGTGCGACGACGCCGATGATCAGAGCGCGCGTCTGCCAGCGCTCGGCGGCGGGAGGCAGGTTGTACGAAGTCGTGTCCATAGCTAGTCCTGCTGCTGCCCCCCTCCGTGTGGCTCGACGGTAGCGCCGTTCGCGAGCTGCGCGCGCTTGTCGGCGGGAACGTCGTCGAGCATCGCCCGCTGGCTGAGTTGCAGTGCGCGGATGTAGGCGATGATCCGCCAACGATCCTCGACCGGGACCAGATCGGCGTAGGCCGGCATCGCGCCCCAGCCGTTGGAGATGACGTTAAAGTAGTGCGCGGCGGAAGCGTCGCCCGTCTGCAACCGGTCTTCGTGGAGCGACGGCGGGCGGCGGAATCCGCGCCGCACGACCATTCCGTCGCCCAACCCGGTCGCGCCGTGGCACATCGAGCAATAGGCGTTAAAGCGTTCCTGTCCGCGCAACAGCACTTCCTCGGTGATCTGAATCGGGAACACGTCCGGCCCTGACTGCACATCGCTGCCGCCGCCGCTCTGCGTCCCCGTCCCGGTCGGCACGCTCCGGCCTCCTGCGCTCTGCCCGCCGCCGGTCTTACCCGTCCAGAAATACTCATCCTCGCGCAGGAAACGCTCGCCGCGCGGCACCGTGTTTTCGACGAGTGGACGCGACGACTGCCCGTCTTTATAGAACGTTGTCGGCTCGTACGCTTCATAGCGCGGCTGGTCCTGCATGTCCTGCCGACAACCAACAGATAGAACACAGAACACAGAACACAGAACACACAATAATGCGCGATGATGCGGAGCAGCTTTCTGACCCCTGACCCCTAACCCCCGACCTCTATTCTTAGTGTTCGACATCGATCACCTCGCGGGAACCCAAACCCCTCAGAAACTCGGCGGTCGCGTCGCGGTCGAACTTCGGATCAACCGCTTCGATCACGATGAAGAACCGGTCGCGCGACGCCAGCGCAAAGTTCGGCGTGTTGAAAACCGGGTGATACGGCTCCGGCAGTCCGTTGAGCGCGAGCATGCCGAAGACCGCCGCGAGCGACGCGCCGAGCACCGTCGTCTCGAACGTGATCGGGATGAACGACGGCCAACTATGAAACGGCCTGCCGCCGACAATGATTGGATAGTCGATGGCGTGTGTGTAGTACTGCATCGCGTAGCCACCGATCAGTCCGAGAATGCCGCCAATCAACACCAGCAGCGGCATCCTGGTGCTATGCACGCCGATTGCTTCGGAGAGCGCCTCAATCGGGTATGGCGAGTAAGCGTCGATGCTCCGATAGCCTTCGTCGTAAACCTTCTGCGCCGCCGCGACGACCGCGCTCGGGTCATCAAACTCAGCCATCAAACCATAGGTCGCCGGTCTGGTTGATTTCTTCATCACGAAATCCTCAGTTAGTCAGTAATCTTCCTCTGAGTACTCAGTACTCATTACGCCTGCCCCTTCTCCTCGT
>JACDEG010000554.1 GCA_013816505.1 Pyrinomonadaceae bacterium
CTCAATCAATCGTGGGGACTACCCGAGTACAACCATTTCGGCACGGACGAATTTATCCGCCTCTGTCGCCTCATCGGAGCCGAGCCGCAAATATCCGTCAACGCCGGCAGCGGCACGGCGGACGAAGCCGCCGCGTGGCTCCAATACTGCAACGGCGCTCCGACGACGAAGTACGGAGCGATGCGCGCAGCGAACGGACACCGCGAGCCATACAATGTGCGCTACTGGGAGATTGGCAACGAACTGTGGGGCGACTTTCAGATCGGCTGGCAGACTCCCGAATCGAACGCGCGCCGCTACATGGAGTTCGTCCGTGCGATGCGCCGAGTTGATCCGACGGTGCGCTTCATCGCAACCGGAGCCGACGTAGATTTCTACCGCGAGTGGAACGGCGAACTCATGAAGCAAGCGGGCGCCAAACTCGATCTCATCTCGACGCACCTCGTCATCGGGATGCAACCCGGCGAGCAGCGACGACCGAACGCGGACAACCCTTTCACACACGCGGCGGACCTCGCCGTTCCCGTCGGCGTGGGGCGCAAGCTCGACGAGATGCGCGCGCAACTCGAAAGTGATCCGCGCACGCGCGGGCGGGCGAAACTCGCCTTCACCGAGTGGCAATTCTGGAGTCCGCGTGACAGTGACCCGCGCTTTACGAATCTCGGCGGCGCAGTCAACGCGGCGGCGTTTTTCCACATGCTGATCCGCCGCGCCGATTTCGTTCCCGTCTCCAACATGTCTAACCTCGTGCAGTTCGCCGGCATTCACCGCCAACGCGGGCGCGTCTTTCTCACCCCGTCGTACCACGTGCTCCGCCTCTACTCAGATATGGTTGGCGCGCGATTGCTTCCGATCCGCTTAGTTTCTTCTGGCTATGACGTCCACGATGGCAACCGCCGCGCGCCCGAAATACCGAACGTACCGCACATAGATTCGCTCGCGTTGCTCTCCGCCGACGCGCACACACTGCGCCTCTACATCGTTAATCGCAGTCTCGATCAAGAGATCATAGCGAACATCGTCGTGCGCGACGGCGGCTTTCATGAGGGCGGCATCGTGCGGCGTCTAAGCGCGAGGGATTTGGCGGCAGCTAACACGCCTGAGCAACCTGAAGCGGTGACTGTCACGACCGCTGATTTGGGAGACGCGAAGAACAATCTACAACGTGTGGCGCTGCCCGCTCACTCCGTCACTGTCATCGAACTCCGACGCAGATGAGCGAATCGAGGCGAGTTGTGGCTGGTGAATCGTTTGCTTCGCTACTTATGAGTAGAAATCAGATTACCGGGATAAGTGCTGACTTCCTCCACGAGGTATTTCCTGCGAGCGAGGACATCACCAGATTCCGGGGCTCCCATTCAAAACTAGCGCGACACTTTGAAGAGCCGGTTGTCGTCACCGGCAGCGTAGCCACGAGCTGGCATTTGCTGGGAAATGGTGTGCGAAGAGAAAAGGAACGTCTCAACGATATTGACGTGGTCGTGGAAGGATTATCCGGTCTGCGTCCGTCCCTGAGTGAGGATTTCTTGATTAAGCATTTCCACCCGCATCGTGGGCGGGGAAGAATCCTGATTCAACTCGTTGATGAAGAACATCGTTTGCGAATAGATGTTTTTACTCCGACCGTAAATACGCTAACCACACGGCTGACCGATCTCGCCCTCGGTGGAATATCGTGTAGGCTTGTATCAGCCGAAGACGTTGCGGCAAAGCTGCTATCTGTCATCTATCCTGCGACGAGCGGCGAGCCTATCGAGCCGAAATATGTCGAACACTTCCGGGTGCTTTTTACAATCGTTGATTTGGCTACAGCAAGAGAAATTTGGCGAGGGTACAGAAAAGAAAGCCAAACTTTGGAATTCGAGGAAGCGGTAGATGCCGTTGAACGAAGCATCACAGCTAATCCCGA
Organism: Pyrinomonadaceae bacterium; assembly: GCA_013816505.1. Taxonomy (GTDB): domain Bacteria; phylum Acidobacteriota; class Blastocatellia; order Pyrinomonadales; family Pyrinomonadaceae; genus JACDEG01. The sequence goes on from JACDEG010000554.1 coordinate 1,910, forward strand.
TCTTCTGCGAGCAGGCCACTATAGTCAAAACATCAATCAGACGTGTCAATGGTGTTGTGAATCGAAGCTATTCCCGCTTGCACCTCTATCTAAGGTGTATGAGGTTTTAGGTTATGTATGATCAGTCTCTACTTTACAGATATTCGTTCCGGCCAGGCCGCGCCAAACAACAATTTGAAGCTGGCTGTTTGATCGCTCCACTCTCAAACAGAAGCTTAAACCGCAGCGTTCAGCGTCACAGGAATAAGTAGCTGATTACCGCAAATCAGGAGAGTATATGATTGCAAGAACTTGGCATGGCATAACTGCCGCATCAAAGTCTGACGAATATCTGGACTACCTAAACAAGACAGGCATTCCTGATTATCAGGCAACAGAGGGAAATCAGGGCGTGTACGTCTTGCGAAGAATCGAAGGGAATAAAGCACATTTTTTTCTGCTCACACTCTGGGAGTCTGAAGATGCGATTAAAAAGTTTGCAGGCTCTGACATGGAGAAAGCGAGATACTATCCTGAAGATAATGAGTATCTCCTCGAACTCGAGCCGACGGTCACACACTATGAGGTTTTAGTTAAACCGTAGCAGCGAAAATGTCCGCGTGGAGAAAACGGATGGCAAGGTTGAATCCTGCGGTGCCGCCGAACAAGCAAATGGAGATGACTGCAAAATACACGGCATCTGATCTGCAGCCTTCGGCGGCTATCGCTGAGCGAACACGGGTCAAGTTAGGCATCCACCTCAGTATGTGAGAAACATGACATGCTTACAGACCAAGAAATTCTTACGAAGGCTTACAGCGCATTCAACGCCCGCAATATTGTTGAGGTCCTAGCTGTTATGCACGCGGACGTGAATTGGTCGAACGGAATGGAAGGTGGGCGTGTGCGTGGTCATCAGGGCGTGCGCGATTACTGGACGCGGCAGTGGAACTTAGTTGACCCGCACGTTGAGCCGCGAGGATATAGCATGGAGGAGGATGGGAGCATCGTTGTTGATGTCCATCAAGTTGTACGGGACTTGGCAGGGAATGTTCTTTTGGATGGCATGGTGCAGCACATCTACCACATACAGGACAATTTAATCTTACGCATGGACATCCGAAAATAGCAGATCGCTTAGACGCAATAATTCAATCTCAGGAGCCGCCGAACGCCGCGATTGCTGATGAGTGCCAATCGTTCCGCTCTTGTGCCGCATCTGAAGCGTGGCGTTCGCGGCTCTAGAGTGTTTAGCATTGTATTGTTGGGGAGTTTATGGTGAAGACCATCGGGATCATCGGCGGCATCGCCCCGGAAAGGCCTGATCTTGGGCGGGAGGGAACTGCCGCTGATCCTGCGCGGCGCCACCGGGAGCGGGGCCCCGTTCTTGGATACAACGAAAATCCACGCGGAGCATGCGGTGGCGCGGATATTGACGCCGGGCGCCGCCGAACAAAGCGATGAAGCCGAGCGCGAATCGGGTTGAATCCAAAAGGTGAAGGACGTAGGCTGCTGCTTACCGCCGATGTTCGGCAGCTTCATTGTCGAAAAGTATCAGGTAGCTACGTTCGAGTTGGTATGAGTAGCAGAGTCATTAAGGAACCGATATGGAGACAGTCATGAAACTCGACCCTGCCCGCGCCCTCGTCGCTTTGGTTTTGTCGTGCGCCGTTATCTCTACCTTTATCTCTAGCGTCGCCGCTCAAGGAACAACTGTCTCCACTAATCGCACAGTGCAGAGTGAGACACCGCTTCTCGGTTTCAGCCGTGCCGCCACCATCGCGCGCGAGCGAGAGCTTGAAGCCAGATTCGATTCACTTCTTCGCCGGGAAAATTTGCGCGAATGGATGCGGCGCATGTCGGCGCGCCCGCATCACGTCGGCTCGCCGTTTGGTCGGGAGAACGCGGAATTTATCGCCGCGCAGTTTCGCTCGTGGGGCTACGAAACGAACATCGAAGAATTTCAAGTTTTGTTTCCGACTCCGCGAACGCGACTGCTTGAAATGACCGCGCCCGAACCGTTCACCGCTCGTCTGACGGAGCCGCCCGTCACCGGAGACGCGACATCGAGCCAGACGACGGAAGGATTACCGATTTACAACGCATATTCCCGGGACGGTGATGTAACCGGCCAACTTGTCTATGTCAATTATGGTTTGCCGAGAGACTACGATCAGCTCGCCGAGCGGGGAATCGATGTGCGCGGGAAGATTGTGATCGCGCGTTACGGGGGTTCATGGCGCGGCATCAAGCCGAAGGTCGCGGCGGAGCGCGGCGCAATCGGGTGCCTG
>JACDEG010000105.1 GCA_013816505.1 Pyrinomonadaceae bacterium
GCGCGCGACGGTCAGTGCGATTTATTCGAGCGGCATTGCGGCGGGCGGCGGCGTCGCGTTCTTTCTCGGCGGCTGGATCGGCGGGACGCTCGGCTGGCGGTGGGCATTTTATCTGCTCGGCTTTCCTGGCTTGCTGCTCTGCATCTTCGTGCTCGGCCTGCGCGAAGTGCAACGCGGGCGAACTGAAGTCGCAACGAACGCTCTGACAAACGATGCGACTATTAAGTTGAAGAGCAATGAAGCGACGACCCGAGATTGGCGCATCCTCTTTGAGTCAGTTCCATTGCGCTTTCACTGTCTCGGCTACGCCCTCTTCGCTTTGGCCGCGAACAGCTTGACGATGTGGGGGCCGTCCTTTTTCGCGCGCGTTCACGGCATGGATATCGCGACCATCGGATTCATGGCGGGCACTCTGGCGGTCGCGGGCGGCGTGCCGGGAACGATTCTTGGTGGCTATGCCGCGGATCGATTCCGAAAGCGCGGGCGCGGCGGGCGGATGCTCTTCACGGCTTGCGGCGCGCTCACAGCGATCCCGCTCTGGCTCATTCTGCTTTTCAGCAACAATTCCGCGCTGCTCATCATCGCGGTCTTCTTTATGTACGGCGTGGCGCTGATGTGGCTGGGGCCGGCTGCCGCCGACGTTCACGACATCGTCGGACCGCAACTCAGAGGTCTCGGTATCGGTGTCTACTTCTTCACCGTCAACGTCATCGGCTACGGCGTCGGTCCGCCAATCATCGGCAAAGTTAACGACCTGCTCGGCGTCGCGACCAACCCGCAGCAGATGCGATATGCGCTCTTAATCGCGCCGCTCGCCTGTCTCTTCAGCGCGGTGCTGTTACTGCTGGGCAGTCGCAAACTTGAAGCTGAAGGAGTTTCAAGAAGCAACATGTGAGCAGTTTTTGAGTTTTCAGTTTTCAGCTCAAAATCGAAAACTGAGAACTGTTCCCTGGCTGTGATTCAGTTGACGACGGCTGCTCGCCCGCGTGCTAAGGTTTACGAATTAAATAACTTCTACGAATTTCACCGCTCGCGGACGCTTGGAGGGCGCGGAGATGTGAATGGAAAGCACAATCGATCAGGTGCTCAGCAGTGTGTCTGCTCGGCGTCCTCGGCGTCCGCGAGCGGTGAGATAATTTTATTTGCAATCCTAATAAACACTTCCCTCTTTTCCGGGACGGTATATAATCTGCGCCGTTTCAAGCAGGAGTGTGTGTCTCAGGAGGTCCCACGTCGTGAGCACGGATATCATCTTCGAGCCGCCGCCGCTTAGAGAACTCACCATCAATAATCGCTTCCTCCGTTCATACATTTCAGGCTGCATTTCAGGCCGCTTCGTCAACAACGACGGCCACGGCACGCCGACGCGCATCAACTGGGAGTTAAAGTTCGTGTGAAAGCGTGACGCGAGAGCGTGGCGTTCCTGTGCATTAACGATTCACGATCACCTTCCGCGTCGGACTATTCAATAGCATTCTTCCTCTTGAGGAGAAATCAATCATGACCGACGGCATCATCGAAGGAAGAAACGTCAGTGCCAACCTCACACTGACGCCGGAGTTTTGCATCATCGGTTCAGGCGCGGCGGGCGGCGTGTGCGCGCTCAAACTGGCGGAAGCAGGCTTCGACGTGCTCGTCCTCGAAGAGGGGCCGAACATTCCGAAAGACCCGGTTCAAGACGGCAATTCGCACGTCCGCAAGATGTTCACCGAGCGCGAAGTTGACATGTACCGCACGCTCTATCAGGAGGGCGGTTCGCGGATCACAAAGGATGGCGGCATCAAGGTGATGCAGGGACGCTGTCTCGGTGGCGGCACCACGGTCAACTGGTCGGCGTGCCTGCCGCCGCGCGTCGAGACATTGGAGCACTGGGCGACGCTCGGCCTCCCGTTCGACCGCGATAGCTTGCGCCCGTACCTGAAGGAAGTCGTCAACTACCTGCCCATCGCTGCGAACGACAAATACAACACCTCCGCGCAAAAGTTTTTGGACGGCTGCAGGAATCTAGGGATTGAAGCCATCAATTTGCCGAACAACACGCACGAGTGCCGCGAGTGCGGGAGTTGCGGTGTCGGCTGCCCGTACGACCGCAAGATGAGCGGCATCATCAAGTGGCTGCCCGACGCGCTCGCGAAAGGCGCGCGCGTTTATACCGACACGAAGGTTGACAAGCTAACGATGAGCGGCGGGAGCATCCGCGAAATACAGGCGACGTTTCTTGATGCCAAGATGCGCCGCTTGAAAGTAGGTCTGACAGTGCGACCGTCAATCGGCGTGATACTCGCGGCGGGCGCCATCGGCACACCCGCGATCCTGTTGCGTTCAAAGATCACGGTGAATAACCGCGTCGGCAAGCTGACGCATATTCACCCCGTTACAATCTGCATCGGGCGCTACCAAGACAAGACATTCCCCGCCTATGGTGTGCCCGACAACATGTGGAGTCCGAAGTACGGTGATGGGCCGACCGGGTACTTGATGGAGACTGGCTCGTTCTTCCCCGTGCTGAGCGCCTCGGCGACACTCGAACACGGCGACCGTCTTCACCAATTGATGCGCGAATACTACCCATTCGGCGCGATCATGTACGCGCACCACACGACCGGCTTTAACCCGAAGGAGGAGTACGGCACTGTCGAACTAGACAACTACGGCGATCCCGAACTGGATTACAAACTTGCGGGTGACAACATCAAGGCGATGAAAGAGAGCTTGCGGGTGATGTCGGAGATTCATCTCGAAGCCGGTGCGATGTCCGTCTATCATCTGCGCAATCCGCCGCTCGTCGTTAAATCAAAGGCTGACTTCGCGGAGATTGATCGAATTAAATTCGAAGAGCCGCAGCGCGCCTCAGTCTTCACCGTTCACGTGATGGGTGGCTGTCAGATGGGCACGAATGAAAAGCGCGCGGTCGTCAATCCTGACTTCACTCTGCGCGGCGTTCCCAACCTCTGGGTCGTGGACGCTTCGATTTTCCCGACGGGACTTGGTGCCAACCCGCAGGTCACGATCTACGCGCTGGCGCTGTGGGCGTCAAAGATAATTTGTGAGAAACACGGAAAGCCGTTTGCGCTCAAATATCAACAGGGAGGTGTCTGGCCGTGGCCCAAGTATTGAACTCCGTTCTCGGCATCTTCGCGCACCCGAAAAAAGTGATTACGATTGACGAAAGTAAACTGGAAAACCTGGATGGAAAGACCGCGCACATTCTTTTCGCGGTCGCTGAAGCAGTGCTCGGCGAGAATTTTCTGGCGAAGGCGCCTGACTTTATCGCAGTGATTGACGACTACCTGAACTTTCAACGCCGCTCGCAGCGCGAGGCACTGACGCAGGCGTTGCTGGTCGCAGAAAGTCCCGCGTTTAACTTACTCGTCGCGGGAAAACTGCGCGCCTTCTCGCATATGTCTATCAAAGATCGTCAAAACGTCCTCGACAAGATCAGGAACAGCGACCGGCAACTGCGCCGTAACATCTACGCCGCGTTCGTCAACGTCTCGGCCTCGACCTACTACGCCAGCCCGAAGGTGTGGCCCGACATTCAATATCAGGGGGTCAGCGTTGACCATCCGGAGATTCTCAACGTCCCACCGCCGCCCGTGCCGTGGCGGCCCAACGATCCGAGGCCGGTTGAGAAGTAGCGGTGAGTTTGGTTTGAATATCAGCGTGCGAAATAGTGATTTGCCAACGCTTATTCTTCAATCATCGTTGACCTGCTGTTAGGGCTGGCATAGTAGCAATCTCAGTGTACCGCTCCCGCATATCCATCTTAAAGAGTCCATATTTGAGATGGTCACATCATCTCCGCTCACGTCTGAAGTTATTTTGACTTCAATCCTAACCGATGAGATAAAATGTAAAGGCTATGACAATCAACAACCTTTTAGAATCACCCACGTGGAAGCATTTCCAAGCTGAGGCTGGCAAGCGTCACCGCGACCCTGTTGAGATGGTCGCAGGATACATAAATGAGTGTCTTGAAGTTTGGGCAGACGAAGCTTTGGATGATGAGGTCAACGCCGAAACACGCTCAAGCGGCTATACGGAAGACGATGCGGTAGAGGTTGTTCATCAGTACCGGCGAGAAAAGAGAGGCGAGCGTGCCGCCTCGTAAAAGACGAGTGCCGGTCGTGCTCGATACGAATGTCATCATCGCATTTCATCTCAGCACAAACCCGCAATCAGCTAATGTCAAAGTGTACCGTCTGTGGCGCAACGAACGCCGCTTGCAGTTGATCGTAAGTGATGAAACGATTTCTGAATACCTTGAAATGGTGTTGTTGCATAAATTGATAAAATTCGGAATTCCTTGATTAAAGCGAACATTGTTCAGGTATATATGACCGAACAAATCTTCAGAATCAAGGGCTCAAATCGAACAAAATATATTTATGCAACAAAGCCCCTTGAAATTCCTGCTGCGACTTGGAGTGTCTGCCGAACGTATTAAGCTGCTCAAAGAGAGATTTGAACGCCGCCAGACAGTAACGCACGTCAAACTTGGTGGGCGACCCACCGTCAGCCGTGACCCCGATGATAACCTAGTGCTCGCAACTGCTCTCGCCGGGAAAGCCAAGTTCCTCATCACCAACGACCGCGACCTGCTCGACATGCCTGCCTCAGCTAAACGGAAATTCAAATTTGCCATTGTGACACCGAGCGCGTTTTTGACAGCCTTCGAGGCTAAAACTAATGGTTAGAGCGGTTCCTTTTCGGATGTACGGGATCACGGTTCATTAAAATCAACGTTTTAGCTTGAGCTTTTCCCGTACACTGACACCTGAACCGCTCTAGTTGTCAGGGGCTATTCTGAATCGCTCCCGCAAGTCTCTTGCAATACTTAAATATACTTTCTTAATTTCATTCTCGAAGCGCATCCGCGAGCCTATCGGATTTAGTTTTCCAAAGCCGTGCAGTTCGTTTAAGTCCCACCACCCGACTTGATTGAGATGGTCAGCCGGGAGGGGAAACTGTTTCTGCAACACATTCTTGGTTGAGCCGTCGTCAGCGGTCAGCACCGTCTGCCAAGCCTGTGAGGTGACCGGCACCAAGCCGTCGTTGGCACCCTCTTCCTTATTGATGATGTCCCAAGAGAGTTGGAGGAAGGTGAAAATCTGCTTGCGCTCTTCCGAGCTTGAATAGGTTTGGTAGAAGACGTCGTTGGTTGCCTCGGCGTTTCGCACTGACTCGTTGAACTTTTGACACGCCGCGCGGCTCAAATCACTGAATCCCCGAAGGTCAATCGCCTTGCTGACCAACTCAATCAGTTCAGTGCCGCCCCGCGCCAGTTTGTGATCGGCGAAGCTCGTTCCGAGGTGCGGCGTGCCAATCGTCGTCAGGCTCGCCACCTTATCGGCCATCCCCAGCCGCGCGATCATGAAGCGCGCGTCGAGGCCGCCCATGCTGTGCGCGATGACGTGCACTCTGTCCGCGCCGGTGAGGCCGAGGATGTTATTGATCTGGTTCTTCAGATCGTTGGCTCTGGTTTCGAGGCCGTGGGCGAAGCTAACGCGCGTATGGTGAACGTCGAAGCCGTTCTCTTCGAGAAAACTGAGGATGCCCCGAAAGTAATGCAGCCGGTCTTTCGTCACCCTGATGCCGTGCTCGCTCAGGTGGAGAATGATGTCGTCAAAGATCGGCCCGAAAAGATGTTGCGACCTGAGCTTGAAAGAGTCCGTCAGGAAATCAAACCGGGCAATGCCGTGTGCCAACGCGACTGGGTGTGTTCTCTGAGTCGACATCGTTTTACTCCTTCGTCAAATTATTCTCCGACTTGCTTAATTAATGCGCCGAGAGCATGGAAACAAAGACGGACAAGATAAGAGATGAGGGATGAATGAAAGAACTATGTATCCTCGTGTTAAGCCCTCATCTTGTCGGTCCTTGTTCAATAGAAAAATCAGAGCGTGGTAGAGCGATAGTGGTGTGGCCGAAGATCAACTGAACAATTGAGCAAGCGCCCCGCCCCGCCGGCATCTTCTACAGGAAACATGAAGTGTCTTGTTTTCTCTGCCATTAACCGCTTCCCTTCCGCATCTGTGTGGCAGGCATATCGAAATCATTGACCGCGCCGCGCCACATCACCCACGCACTCGAATAGTCGAGCTTATCGGGGGAGAGTTGAAGCATTTGCTTCTCCTGCACATCGTCGAAGGCGAGCACGCCGTCGAGCGCGAGCGGTGCGGCGGCGGGGATCGTCCATGGTGCGCCGAGCAGCTTGGCAATCGCCTCGACATCCGGCATCCCCTCGAAGTGCTTTCGCAGGTTGCTGTTTGTTAAGTCGAGCAGCATTTGCTCTTGGTTCGCGGTGCCGTGGCGCACCACTTCGTAGGCCATCAGCAGAGGCATGAGCGGGTCGAGCCACTTGAGTTTAAGCAGATCACGCCACACCGCCGGGTCCGTCTCCTTGATAAGCGTTTCGACGGGACGCTTGCGCGCGAACTGGACTTGCGCGAGGTACGCCGTCCGCACGTAACTCAACATATTCTTCACCGGGTACTTGCCGAGCTTCGGCCTCAGATGCGGTATCAGGTGACGGACCGGCAGCAGAAATTGATGAACCCTCAGCCGCCCGTCTTTCTCCTCCGCGATTGTCATAAACGTGACGCGGTTTGGCATGCAGTGGACGGAGAATGTGAGCGGCGTGTGCTTCGGGATTTTGAGCGACAGCAGTTGCGGCCCTTCCTTCGCGGACAATCGCCGCTCGTAAATTTTGTAGAGGCCCTTAACTTCCCGCAGCATGTCCCACTCGACCTGTTCACCGCCGCTCAAGCCAACGCCAAACTTCCCGCTCGACTTCTCGAAACCGGCGAGCACGTAGACCGCCGCGTCTTCCTTTTTCATATCATCGAAAGTTTCGAGCCGCAACCGCTCCAACTTGCGAAAGTCGCCGGGCGCACCGAGGATACGCGACGCCCCGAACAGCGATAGCCACAAGCCGAGGTCGTTGTTCGCGATGGGGCCGAGGTAACGCTCCGAGAAGACTGGCAGCCCGTCACTCGCTTCCATCTGAACTGCCTTCAACACTTGATCCTTGACGCGGCTCTTCGGTCGCCGGAGCAAGTCAACCTTCTTACTCTCGCCAGCCTTGATCGTCACCGTTCGGCTGCTGACGGTGACGCCGCGCTCGCGGAGCTTCAGCATGTACTGGCCGGGTTGAATGTCTTTCGAGAAATTCTTGACACTACTGAGTACGTCTCCGGTTTTAAGATTCTCGACGCGAATCTCGGTGTGCGGCGCGGCTGCCGATTTCAGTTGCAGGTTCGCTGACTTCATTTTCTGACTCGCCAAAGTTTCTGTAACAGAGCTGACATCGGCACTCGGCGCAGGCACGGTCGTGTCCTTCGACGCCCGCGCTCCCGCGCTCTTCGACGCCGCTTTCTTCGCGCCCGCCTTCGGCTGCATCTCGAAATGTACGATGCACGGGTCGTAGAGGTCGACGGTCGGCTGCGGCGGCTCTTTCTGTACAACTTTGGCAGAAGGGTGCGCGACGCGGAGCGTGTAGTCGTCGGGGAACATAGAGAACTTGTACGAGCCGCCCTTGAATGTGTACTGCTTGCCAAACCCCTTGATGTCTTCGACGATGAGCGTGAATCTGTCGGTCGGTTTGGCGTTCACGATGCTGATCTCGCACTTCGTCTCCGGGATCGGGTTCAACTCGACGATGTGACCTTCGCCGCTCCCCTCTCGGTCGAAATCAACTTCCTGGCCACTTGCTTGAAGAGTCTTCTTCAAGTAGTCGCAGAGTAGGTCGAAGACGACATACATGCGTCCGTTGCGTAAACCTTTCGCGCGCCCTCCTCCGCTCAAGCCATTGACGAGCGCCTGCGTGAATCCGCTCTGCGTCTTCGCGACTGCGCCTTGCGCGGTGGAGAAGATTTTATAGATTGACGGCGTGCCGAGTTGCGAAGTCGGGAAGCCGAGTCCGGTGTCGGAGAGCGAGACGGAGCCGTCCGGGATGACGTTGCGACAGGCATCAATGAAATAGTAATGATGCCTCGGACCGAGAGACTTCCAGAGCTTGGCCTTGACCTCGTTCAGCTTCAGACAGAATTTCCCGCCGGTCTCAAGGTTCTTAAAGTCCGACGCAACCAGCACGTCAACGGATTTTTCCCACGGCGATGTCGAGTGAGAAAAGCCGTGCCCCCAAAAATAGAAGTACATTTCGTCAGTCTTGTCCGCCCACTCCCTCATCATCTTTGCCAGTTCGTCAATGATCTGCTGCGCGGACGTGCCGGTCGTGCGCCACTTGAATTTTTTATTGGCGCAGCAAAGGATCGAATCCTTCGTGACGTTTTTCTTCTCGATCAGCCACTTGATGAATACGGCGGCATCGGCGTTCCCGCCGGGCAGGCTGGGGAGGAAATTCCCTTCGCCGTAATCCTCAATCACGATGACGAAAGCACGTGCGGGCATGATTATTTTTTTAGGTGCGGGCTGATGAACTCGTTGAGCGCCGCGCCGTCGACGGCCTCGTTGCGGTACAGGAAATAGCCGTCTCGGTGCAGGCCGACGACGCGCGCGGTCTCCATCGAAAGGATCGGCGAGCCGGAGTTGCCGCCGAGCGTTGTGCAGTCATGCAGGATCGAATGCGGCCCCGTCCCCGCGACCTCGCCCGGCGCGGCGCGCTTGACGCCGAACTTTCCACCGAACAGCGCGCTGATGAACAGCGGGTTGCGCTTTGAATCGTCGAACGGATAGCCAACGGCGACGACCGCGTGCCCTGCCGTGACCGGGTGCGGGTCGAACTTCAAGGGTTGCCGCCCGTCCCCGAACTTCTGCTTCTCCACCTTCAACAGCGCGATGTCTAACGATTCGTGAACGGCGAGGACGCCCATAATCTTGACCGGCGCGTCCGTGTCGGGGATGCCGTGCTCGAACTTCAGACGCACCACCGCCTGCCCTTTTTCGAGCACGCCCGTGCCCTTCGAAAGTTGATCGAGCACATGCCGATTCGTCACCAGTACACCGTCCGAGACGAGGAAGCCGGTGCCGACGCCCTCTTTCGGCAGCAGATCAATGCGCCCGATTGAGTAGAGGAAGGGCTTGACTGATTTTTGAAACTGCGGCCAGTGGGTGAATGACGGAGCGACATCGGGGCTGAGGTTTTCGAGCGCGCCCTCCCGCGACAGCGGCACGGGGCGCATCAGTCGAATCACAAATTCGAGTGCCGCGATCTGCTTCGCGGTCGGCTTCTTGCCCTCACGCAGTCTGTCCAGAGCCTGCTCTGCCAGCTTTGACTGTTCGATTGGAGGCATGTTCCCGGGGCCGACAATAGCCTTGATTTTGTCCAGCACGTCGGCGACCGGCCTGTTGTTGAAGGCGCGCGTGGCTCTTGCGAGGTACAGTTTGTCGGTCTCATCCATATGCATCACTGGTATGCGCTGAATGGTTTAGAAAAGCACGCGGATTAGATGGTGTGCAGTTTCTTTCTAATACAGGGACACAGAGGTCACACAAAGGAAACGGAGAACAGTTCAGCACTTACGCGCAAGTTCTTCGGCATCTGGGCAGAGACGAAGCAGCATCGTGATCGGCGTACACTTTTGCCTGTTCTCTTTTTACCTTTATCTTCCTCTCTGTGCTCTCTGTTAAATGCTTTGAACCCCGCACGTTCATTCTCCGAATTCTGATCAAGCGATCTGCTTCTCGTAAAGTTTGGTCCCGTCCGGAGCATGTACAATCTCGTTAAGATTCTTTCCTCTGAACTCGACTGTCATGTACCCCTGCGGCCCATATCGCTGAGGGTCGTCGTGCCCGTCGATGTACTGGTTCGACCCGTCGAGTACGCGCCCACCGGGGGTAAAGTTTTTCTTTCCCAGCTGCCACCAATTCTCATCCTCTTTCTTCGCCCCCAGTTCCGACCAGTTTTTACGGAAGTACGGGTAGCCCCCGTGACCGACGCAGCGTCCGTGCAAACCCCAGGCATCGTGCTGATCGTAGATCACGCAGCGGTGTTCATGACCCCAGTACCATGCAAAGATTTTTTTGCTGTTGAGTAATTGGCCGAGTTTGCCAGTCATCTTCGGGTGCTGCTCTTCGAGCCAAGAGAACGGCTGATGGTGCGTGAACATGATGATCTTTCGCTTATCAGCTTTCGCGATGATGTTGTTCAGCCATCCTACCTGATCTTTCGCGAGGTCTTTATCTGCATAGGCCGAATCGAGGCCGACCAGTAGCCAGTGGTCGTTCTGCAACGCGAAGTAACTGGCGGGTTGTTTGAATCCTTTCAGTATTTTTTTGAAGTAGGCGTGACCGCCGGTGTACATCTCGTGGTTGGCGTTGATGGCGCGGCTGACGGTGTTCGGGTTCTTCGGCCAGAGGTCGAGGAAACGTTTCTGCACTTCGTGGTCGTCGCCCGAATAGTACACGTCGCCGAGATGCATCAAGACACCGTACCCCTTATCGTCCTGCGCGATATTCTTTTCTGCTTCGATACTCTTCGCGCAGAGCGGCGCGCCATACAAGCCGGTCCCCCAATCGCCGAGCACCGCCATCCTGAAGTCTTCGGGGTTGTTCGGGATCGTTTCTGGCTCAGGCGGCGCGGCGAGCCATTTCGCCGGCTTCAGCCTTTTCCACCAGGAGAAGAAGCTGCCGATCCACCCTAGAACGTCCTTGTCATCGAACTTGGCTTCGTTTGCGCCCGCCGCCGATGCTTCGACCTTTCCCTCCTCGCTCGATTTCATCGCGAGATAAGTCTGCAACAGCGACGCGACCCGATGATCCGCTGCGACCAGCACCTTCGACCGCGCTTCGGCGTCCGCCGTTTCAAGGACTTTCAGCGCGTTGCCAAGCGCGGCAAGCTTGCTCGCGGCCTCGATGGGGTCGTCCGTTTTCGCGTCGGCCTCGTTGTGCGTTCGCGTCATCACGGACTCGTGGCTGAAGGCGTTGTTAATTTGTTGGAATGAGACAATCGGGCTGGCATCTTTCATGGCGAATCTCCGTGCAATCAGATGGGTTCGTTTACGCTCGGCGTCTCGACGTTAAGACGGCGACTGAGCATTTCGAGGGTTTGGGCGTGGTCGGGAATATTTTATTCGACGCGATGGATTCGTTTCGCGCAGGGAACATTGCGGACTTAGCAACTACAGACAGACATGTTTCGAGAGAAAAGGGCGGCATCGCGTGTTCCCTCGAAAGTTGACGGGTTGAGCGCATCTGGCGAGTGCGAGGGGTGGCGCCAGCAGGTAAAGAGATTCGTTAAAGCGCGTAGAAAATATTCCTGTCGGGTGAGCTTGTCAATAGATTTTCTCGCGGCACAATAACGTTTCAAGCTGTGTGCAAAAGAGTGGAGGAACAAGGTATTCGCGTGAGAAGTATCAAACAGCTACGGGGTGTCGGCTAATGCGTGGATTCAAGTTTGAAGTGCAACTTTTAATTAGGCAATTGAAGGTTAAGCTGTGGTATGAACCTTACTCCAAAAAGTAGTGTGGCGGCTAAGACCCTTTGAGCCTCCGCCATAATAAGGCATAGAGTGAAGAAAAGATGGCCGCAATATATCCATCAACTCGCACCTTTTTATTCGTGACCGGCAGATCAAGCAGTGGCGATTACACATTATGAATACTACCAATCTTTTCGTCGAACTTGTCGTAATCGGCGTTGGCGCGCTGGCATGGGTCGTCTTGCTGGTCCTGACTGTCTTTGGGTGGGATTGGGTGCCAACTGAAAAGGTATTCTCGACAACGGCTTTGATTCCCCTACTCTCATTGGTGTACGTTTTGGGAATTGTATCTGACCGCATTGCTGATTCACTCTTCGAACACTATTGGAACAAGGATTTGCTAAAGGAGCGTTTTACCGAGATCAATGACTATCATGTGGCGCGACGTGAAATCCTTTCACGCTCGGAACGCCTTTCGGAACTTCTTGAATATGGAAGGAGCCGCCTGCGAATTTGCAGGGGTTGGTCTCTTAATTCAATGTTAATTAGCATAGCCCTCAATCTGTTCATCTGGATCAAATTGCGTGACTCCTCATTGGCCGTGACCTTGTCAGCATTCGGCACAATCGCCTGCATCATATTTGCTATCGCCTCATGGTATACATGGAGAAAACTTGCGGCGACGGAGTATCGCAAGGTTAGAGAGCAGGCAGCATTTCTTCTTGAGGCACAGGCAGAACAGTTTGCTAAACGCGGCGCATAGCTGTAGCCCGCCGCCACTGTTTCGTAGATCATGAATTCTTTGCCACGCCATACGCTAACGCGCCTGATCGCTAAATATGGACGCGGCATCTGCGACTCGCCGAAGCGCCTCGAAGCATTGCTGCGGGATTTGTGCGGCTCGCATCGCCGCGAAATCAACATCTTGATCGGTGCCCTCGAAGAACGTGTCGCGACGGATTTAATACGGACGGGCAAGTCTGTACCGCGCGATGTGTTGCTCGCGAAACTCGCCAACCGTCTGCAAGACAATCGCGCTTACACGCCGGAAGCGGCAAGCTGGGCGGTTGATTGCTGGGCGGTCGCGCTCGGCATAATCTCCGAGACGGAGTTTGCCGCACGTGTTCGAAGTAGAACAGCGGACACTACGCGAACCACGTTGCCTGACCCCGGTCAAACGGATATGCCATCTACAAACATTACCAGTGGGCAGAAGGCTCCATCAACACGCAGGGCAGATGACCAAACCGAGAATCCTCCATCAAAATCACCCGCACGAGGTACATCACAGGTCACCCCTCGACAGCATCCCGTCCCGCAATTCCCTCCTGTCAATGCTCAGCAACCGGCGACGTCTCACAACCCTCTGCCCTCCTCATCCCCGATTGTTGTTTCGCCTCGACCGTCGCACCCGAATGCTGTCTCACCAGCGACCTCAGCGAACAACGTTCCGAGTCGGCAACAACCTCTGACGATTCAGAATCCGTCGCGTCGTGGGTGGAAGCTGGGCGGATGTTTATTCACCTTACTTTTGCTCATCGTTTTGGTCATCGGCGCAGTCTTTGTCGTTCCGGCAATCATTGCGATCTTGCGCGAAGAGCAGGCGCAGCCGAGCATCAACGACCGGCGAGTTCCCTGATTTCGTCGTGAAAGCTGTCAATCGTTCAAAGGGATATTTCGAACTGAAGGTGAGCTACGCTCTCACTTATTCTCAAACATTAATTCCGCACCTTGGTGACTTTTAACTTTGGTCTCCTGTGGTGTATCGTGGCGCGGCACCCATTAAATTTACCAAGGCGGTTAGACCTTACTCGTTTGAGGAGGATATTCGACTATGAGCAGACGACCAGGCGGTGAACTCGCTTCACGACCTTTGCACTTCATCTGGATTGCCGATGCTTCCGGCTCGATGCAGCAGGATGGCAAAATCCAAGCCCTTAACAATGCGATCCGCGAAGCCATTCCGCACATGAAGAAAGTTGCCGACGACAACCTGAACGCGCAGGTTCTGGTGCGCGCGGTGAAATTTTCCGACGGCGCGCAATGGCACATCTCACAGCCGACCCCGGTTGCCGATTTCGCGTGGAATGATCTTCCCGCCGACGGCGAAACAGACATGGGCAAGGCTCTCTCCCTGGTCGCCGAGCAGCTCAAGATGCCGCCGATGTCGGAGCGCGCACTGCCCCCGGTACTCGTCCTTATTTCCGACGGGCAGCCAACCGATGATTTCGAGAAAGGCCTGAAAGATTTGTTGGATCAACCCTGGGGCAAGAAGGCGGTGCGCATCGCCATCTCCATCGGGCAAGATGCCGACGATGAGGTTCTGCAAAAGTATATCGCGCACCCGGAGATGAAACCTCTCGCAGCGAACTCGCCCGAGGCGCTCGTCAAACATATCAAGTGGGCGTCAACCGCTGTGCTCAAATCCGCTTCGTCACCAGCCTCCGCAGGCACCGATCATCCGGACGCTTCGCCAGCTTCTGCCGGGACACCCGTTGGCGTACCCGTTCCAAGCGCACAACCTGCCGCAACTTCCGCTGCCGACCCGTCAGGCGGAACTCAAGCGGCCGGCGCAACGTCACCAGCAGCGACGAATCCCGCAGACCTGGCTGACGACCAAAAAACTGTTGATGACGTGTGGTAGGCGAAAGTTTAATGAACGGCACAACGAAAAACTCTTCAACCTCAACACCGACAACGCAACCCACATCCGACGAGAGCGCACCACCCGGTAAAGCTGCGACGAGCGAGACGCCGAAAGCCGATGCTCCAATTGGTGGGACGGTGGGGGACAAGGCAGGAGTTGTCGCGCAGCATTCTGAGGTTCCTCCTCAAGAACGGACGCAGAGCGCGGTTGGTGAAAACAAGCAGCCCGCGTCTGCTGTTGAGTGGCGCGTGGTCGGCGAAACCGTCCCCGGCGCTTCTCACCTACGCGCCGGGATTCCGAACCAGGATGCGCTGTTGCAATTGCGCGCGTCGAGCATTGGCTTGCCGATCATCCTCACCGTCTCAGACGGACACGGCAGCAACAAATGTTTTCGCAGCGACCGTGGTTCG
>JACDEG010000106.1:0-1925 GCA_013816505.1 Pyrinomonadaceae bacterium
GAACATCGCCGCCCAGATTGCGGACGCGCTCTCCGCCGCGCACGCCGCCGGGATCATTCACCGCGACCTGAAACCCGAAAATGTCATGCTCCGGCCAGACGGCTACGTGAAAGTCCTCGACTTCGGGCTGGCGAAATTGATTGAGCCAGCCCCCGCTCACGACGCTTCTCACACATGGGCTGAGACGGCGCGCACCGACACGGGCGCGGTGTTGGGGACCGTCGCCTACATGTCGCCGGAGCAGGCACTCGGACAGGAAGTGGATCACCGCACTGACATTTTCAGCCTCGGCGTCGTGCTTTACGAAATGACGGCGGGGGCGCACCCGTTCATGGGACCAACCGCCGCCGCCACTTTCGACGCCCTGCTGAACCGCGAGCCGCCGGCCCCGGCCAACTCCAACCCGGATGTGTCTTCCGAACTGGAACGCATCATCGGCAGGGCGCTGGAAAAAGATCGAGAGTTGCGCTACCAAACCGCCTCCGACTTGCGCGCGGAACTGAAACGCTGGCAGCGCACGCTCGACTCGTCGCCGACCACTTCGACGCGAATCTACGCGCGGACGGGCGTCGTGCCGCGCGCGACACGCCGTGTGCGCGTCGCGATAGCCGGACTCGCGCTAGCGGCGCTGCTCGTCGTCGCGGCTTCGGTTTTTGTCGCTTTGCGATGGTTGCGCTCTGATAAGGTCGCCGCACCGCTCAGGAATCTGAGCTTCGCGCAGCTCACGGATCAACCGGGAACAGAGTTGTTTCCGAGTCTGTCGCCTGACGGCAAGTCAATCGTCTATGCCAGCAAAGCGTCCGGCAACTGGGACTTGTACCTGCAAAGAGTGGGCGGGAAAAATCCGCTCAACCTGACTGCTGACTCGACCGCCGACGAGACGCAGCCCGCCTTCTCGCCCGATGGTGAGCGGATCGCTTTTCGCTCCGAAAGAGAGCGCGGCGGCATCTTCGTGATGGGCGCGACCGGCGAATCGGTGAAGCGCCTGACCGACTTCGGCTATCACCCGGCGTGGTCCCCCGACGGGCGCGAAATCGCTTGCGCCACACACAATATCGAAGACCCAAACGACCGCCCTTTGGAGCGGAGCGATATCTGGATCGTCAATGCCGCGACGGGCGAGAAGCGTCAACTCACCGGCGAGGCCGTCGGCGACGCGGCGCAACCACAATGGTCGCCGACGGGCGCGCGCCTCGCCTACTGGAGCAGGCGGAAAGGCGGGCAACGCGACATCTCGACGATCCCGGCAGCGGGCGGCACGCCCGTCCCCATCACCGATGATGCCGCCTTCGACTGGAATCCGGTGTGGTCGCCCGACGGCCAGCACATCTACTTCGCCAGCGACCGCGGCGGCCAGATGAACCTCTGGCGCGTCCCCGTCGAAGAGGCGACGGGGGCGGTCACAGGGCCGCCGGAGTCTTTCACGACCCCGTCGCCCTACGCCCAACACCTCAGCTTTTCGCGCGAATGGCGGCGCGCCGTGTACGTCAGTCAGGTCCGCAGCAAGAACATCCTGAAGGCCGACTTCAACCCTGACAAGGAGATGCTGACGGGCCGGCCCGTCGCGGTCACACAAGGCTTCAAGCACACCTCGCAACCCGACCTTTCGCCGGACGGAGATTGGTTCGTCTATAGCACGCAAGGCGAAAAACAGGAGGACCTCTTCATCATCGACAAGGACGGCGCGGGCGCGCCGCGCCAATTAACCGACGATCACTTCAAAGATCGCCACCCGCGCTGGTCGCCTGACGGCAAGCGCCTCGTCTTTTACTCAGACCGTAGCGGCAGGTACGAAGCGTGGACGATTAATCGCGACGGCAGCGGCCTCAGGCAAATGACTTTCAACACCGGGGCGACCGTCATCTACACCTTCTGGTCCCCCGACGGGGCGCGCCTCGTCTACAACCTGCGAGACGAGTCCTGCT
>JACDEG010000106.1:1935-14427 GCA_013816505.1 Pyrinomonadaceae bacterium
TCCTGCTGGACCATTGAAGTCGGCAAGCCATGGGGCGAGCAGACGCCGCAGCGCGTGCCTAACCCGCCCGGCCATTCCGACGTTTTCCGGGCCTTCTCCTGGTCGCCCGACGGTCGCCAACTCGGCGGCTGGATCAACTCCCCCACCGAGCACCCCGGCATCCTCATCTACACTTTTGAGACGAACAACTTCGAGTGGATCACTGACTTCGGCTCCAGACCCATCTGGCTGCACGACAGCCGCCGGCTGTTGTTTAGGGACGCAGGAAAACTCTTTCTCGTCAACAGCGAGTCGAAGAAGATTCAAGAGATTTCGCTCGACTCACCATACCCCGTCATCGAATACGGGCTGACCGGCGACGACCGCACACTCTATTACACTCTCGCCACGACCGAAGCCGATATCTGGCTGCTCAATTTGGAGTAGCCAGATGTCGGTAGGGCATTAAGAACGAAGGTCGAATGATAAAGACTTCTTTAGTTTCTTTAAGTTTAAAGCGCCGGATCAGGTGCGCAGTTTTCCTTGACTGATAAGTGTCGTGAAGAGTGAAGCGCTGCTGCCAAGCGGTGGGAAACAGTTCGGGATGCAACCTCGTGCCGAAAGATTTTCGGCTCTTCGCGCCTGACCGCAACAACTTCGCGTCCGTCGTCGGTTTCGCAGGAGACGCCGACCGTTCGGCGACAGCTTCGTTTCGGGAACGATGTTGTTGGCGAACCGCACACCGTTTGTCGAAGCCGAGCGGTCGCAGAGGATGAATGTGCCTGCGGGAACGTTGAAGCCGGTGGGCGCGCATGATGTTCCGGCGGGAAGACCCGGCGGTAGAAACGCGCTGAAGTCGCCGCGCCGCATCGCTTCCGTCGGCACGATTTCGCTGAGCGTGCGACCCGTGCGCGGGCGCTTAAACTCAAGGCCGCCGAAGAAGAAAAGTTTGTCTTTGTAGATCGGCCCCCCGACAAAGCCGCCGAAGTTTTGGAAGCGCAAGAGCGGCTTCTGCGGGTTGAGCGCCTGCTTGCTTTCCCACGAATAAGCGTTCAGCGCGTCATTGCGAATGAACTCGAAGAGCGAGCCGTTGAAACTGTTCGAGCCACGCTTCGTGACGAGGTTGACGGCAGGGCCGGCTTGCGAGCCGTACTCGGCACTGTACGGACTCGACACCAGGCGAAACTCTTGCAGCGCATCGACGCTGATGTTGTTGATCTGCGTGCCGCTCGAACCGTGATCGACGTTGCTCACGCCGTCAATCGTCGGCGACGTGCGGCGGCGCAAGCCGTTGATCGCCGTATCATCGATGCGGACGTTGGTGCCCTGCTGCGAATCGTTATTGATCGAACTGGTGCCGGGGGCGAGGTTTAAGAGTTGTGCCCAGTTGCGACCGTTCAACGCCAATTCTCTGACCTGCTCGCCGGAAACGAGCGTCTCGACGTTACCGGTCTCTTTATCAATCGTTTGAAATTGCTGGTCAGAGACGGTCACTTCCGCCGCGACGCCGCCGATGCGCAGTTGAACCGGCAGGTTGATGTTGCTGCCCGTGTCAACCTTGATCGCTTCCTGCATGAAATCGCCGAAGCCCTCCATCGCGATTTTCAAGCGGTAAGTGCTGACCGGCAGATTCGGGACGCTGAACACTCCTTCATCGTTCGTCGTCGCGGTGCGCGCGATGGCGAGTTCGTCGCTCTCGATGATCACGGCGGCGCTGGGGATCGCTTCGCCGTTGGCGTCGGTGACGGTGCCGGAGATTGTGCCGGTGACTTGCTGCGCGAAGGCGACACCGGCACTGATGTTGAAGGCGACGAGGCTGAGCACGAAGACGGCGCATCGGCACGCAGTTGCCAGAGTTTGCTGACGACAGGTGAGTGCGCCTGCTGTTCTGAAGAATCGAAAATTATTCATCGCCATACTCCTCGGTTATCGTTAACATATTTTGGTTTGAGTAAGCCATCGCAGTGTTTACCGGACGGAGGTGACTGCTGTTGCCACTCTATCGGGTGTTGAAATCTTCGCGGCGCATCACAGCATCAACATGCCGCCGTTGATTTCAATGGTTTCGCCGCAGATGTGGCTGGCGTCTTCGGAGGCGAGAAAGACGATCACCCGTGCGACTTCTTCAGACGTGCCGACGCGACCCAGCGGAATCATGCTGACAAAAGTTTTCATCGCTTCGGGGGTCGAAAATGTTTCGTGATACGGCGTGTCGATGACGCCGGGCGAGACGGCATTGACGCGTACACCGAAAAGCGCAAGTTCCTTGGCGAAGCCCTTGGTCATCGTAATCAGTCCGCCCTTCGCGGTCGAATAGTGAATCGAGCCGAGCGTGCCGCCGTTCCTGCCCGCGATAGACGAGACGTTGATAATCGCTCCTGTCCGGCGCTCCATCATCGAAGCCGCGACCGCCTGCGAAAGAAGAAACGCGCTCTTCAAGTTAAGGTTCATCACCTCGTCCCAACGCTCTTCTGTCAATTCTAAAATCCTGAGCCGTTCGACAAGGGAACCGGCGTTGTTGATGAGTATGTCAATCGGGCCGAACTCTTCGACGGTGCGTTCGACGAGACGCCTAATGTCGGCGCTCTGGCGCACGTCGGCCTGAACGATCTGAGCGCGACCGCCCGCGTCGGCGATAGTTTTGCGCACATCTTCGGCGCCCGCTTCGTTGCGAAAATAATTGATGACGACCGAGACGCCGTGCTCGGCGAGAAGCCGCGCCGTCACCTGTCCGATGCCGGAAGATGCGCCGGTGATAAGTGCGACTTTGCCTGTCAGATCGAGATAGTTGGACATGTCAGATTCCTTTAAGTTCAGTCAGGTTTGTGTCTGTGCCAGTGTCGGCGTGTCGAGTTGAGTTAAGGAAATGGTTTTGATGTTTCCGGCGAGCGCGAAGAGGACGAGCGTGCCGATGGGCGCGAGCAATCCGGCGATCACGAGCACCGGCGTGTAGCCGACAGCATCAACGACGCGCCCAGTCATCAATGTGAAAATCATCGCGCCGAGACCCGCGCCGGTGCCGCCCAGGCCCGCCACGGATGCGACCGCGCGACTCGGAAAGAAGTCGCTCGGCAGCGTCTGCACGTTGTTAATCCACACTTGAAAGCCGAAGAGCACGACGCCGATTAACGCGAGCGCAACAAGCGGCGTGGCAGCATACGCGGCGAGAATTCCGGCGGGCATCAGACACGCAGCAAAGCCGATGACAGTTTTGCGTGCGCCGTTGACGCTCCAACCACGACCGATGAGGTAGCCCGAAATCCACCCGCCGAACAGACTACCCACGTCCGCCGCGACGAACGGGACCCACGCGAACAATCCGATCTGCTTTAAGTCATAGCCGTGAACACGGTTTAAGAAGAGCGGCAGCCACGTCAGATACAGCCACCAAATCGGGTCTGTGAAGAAGCGCGCGAGGACGATTGCCCAGACCTGTCTGTACTTCAGCAAGTCACGCCAACGTACGGCAGCCTGAGTGATGTGAGCATTGACCGGCACGGCTTCAGGTGTGACAGCAGCGATGTCTTCGACGAAAGGTGTGTGCGCGTGTTCGGCGGCAACCCGCTGTTCCGAAACAAACCGCGCGACCTCCAGTGTCGTCTGCTCGACTCTCTGCCCTTCAAGAATATGTCGACGTTCCGCTTCGGTGAGCCACTTGTGACGCTCAGGAGTTTCGTAAAATGTGAGCCACAGCACGAGCCATGCGAGACCGAGCGAAGCCGTAAGGATAAACGTGGCCTGCCAACCGAAGTTCGTATAGAGCCAGACGATGAGCGGCAGCGCGATGATGGAACCGATAGCTGCGCCGCTGTTGAAGATCGCCATGCCGAACGCGCGCTCGCGCACGGGAAACCATTCGGCAACAGCTTTCGCCGCGCCGGGCCAGTTACCCGCCTCGCCAAGTCCGAGCATGAAGCGAAAGAAACTGAGGCTGGCGACGCCGCGTGCGAAGGCATGAGCGGCGGCGGCCAGCGACCAAATGATGATTGAAATCGAAAACCCGCGACGTGTGCCGACCCGGTCGTAGAGCTTGCCTGAAAGACTTTGACTGATGGTGTAAGCGAGCAGAAACCATGTCGCGATGGCCGCGAAGTCGGTAGCCGATAGATTGAGTTCGCGCGTGATGACGGGAGCGAGCGTCGAAAGCGTGAGACGATCAATGTAGTTGATGAGCGTTGCGAGGAAGACGAGACCGACGATGTACCAGCGCAGCCCGCGCAATTTAAAACCCGTGTCGTCAGCACTCATCGGCGTGATTGCGGGCGCCCCCGCTTCGCGTAACGCCCCGCGTCGCACGAGATCGGCGGCATCGCCCGTCGCTATCTTTGATTCGACCATGCTTGAGCATCTCCGTTGAAGGAACCGCTGCTGAAGACTTAAGCCGAGATGTTTTTAGTTTGCTCCGATTCCGCCTGCCACGGTGGATTCGCGAATCACCAAACGGCACGGCAGCACACGTTCGGCACGCGGCATAGGCTCCAGCGCTTCGATACGCCGCAGCATAAATTCGGCGGCGATTTTCCCCTGCTCGTGTGTCGGTTGAAAGACCGTCGTCAGCGGCGGCGAAGTGTGCGACGCAAGCGGCACATCATCGAATCCAACAACCGCGACATCCTGCGGGATGCACAAACCGCGTTGCTTAATCGCGCTGATCGCGCCGAGTGCCGTGAAATCGTTGCGCGCAAAAATCGCGGTCGGAGGCTTGCGCAAATCCAGCAGGCGGTTCATGCCCGCGTAACCGATCTCTTCCGTCGAGTAGCCGGGCGTTTGATCCGCGTCATTCTGCCCGCCGACGATCAACTGTTCCTGAGGTGTAATGCGATGTGCGCGGAGAGCTTCGAGGTAGCCTTGAAAGCGTTTGAGACCTGCTCCGTAAGTCTGTTTGGTGCCGATAAAACCGATGTGTTTGTGCCCGAGTTGAATCAAGTGTGCGGTCGCGTCATAGCCGCCTTTCAAATGGTCGGCGCTGACGAAATCCGTGTGCCGGTGAGCAAAGTCACGACCGAGCGCGACTACGGGGACGCCCGATTCGATCAGTTTTTTGAGATGCGCGTTACCGCTCTGCGAGGCGCGCGTCGCAACGATAATGCCGTCCACACGATGGTCGGCTAAAGACTCGAACGCCGCCACCTCTTCCTTGATACTCTGTTCACAGACGCAGACGAACAAGGTGTAGCCGCGCGCCGTCAACACTTCGCGGACGCCGCGAATCACTTCCGCCGCGAACGGATTCGCCACGTCGCCGATCACCAGTCCGATGGTTTCGGTGCATTGCATTTTCAACCCGCGCGCTAAGCCGTTGCGCCGGTAGTTGAATTCATTCGCGACGCGCAAAACCTTTTCGCGTGTCGCGGGATGAACATAACCGGTTTGATTCATCACGCGCGAAACGGTCATCGTCGCAACTCCGGCTGAATCGGCGATGTCGGCAAGCGTGACTGCTCTCTTACGTGATTTCATCGAAAGCTCGTCTTTTCTGGTAACGTTAACAGATGCTTATAACGTACTCATGTTGGAGTTGTCAACGGACATTTTCACCGCACTCTCGCGATGACTGCTGATGTTGAATTTGATTTCTATGCCGCGCCAAACTCCGAAGCCTGCGCGAGCATCCCTAACTATTCGGCACGGACATGTTCAGCGCGCGAACAAGGAAACCCCAACGGTCGGCGGCCTCTTCGATGACTTTCGATGTCGGTTTGCCGGCGCCGTGCCCGGCTTTAGTTTCAATGCGGATCAGCACCGGGGCGGTCCCACCTTGCGCCGCCTGCATCGCCGCCGCGAACTTGAAACTGTGCGCCGGCACGACGCGGTCATCATGGTCGGCGGTCGTAATCAGCGTCGGCGGGTAGGCTGTGCCCGGCTTCAAATTGTGAAGCGGCGAGTAGGCGTAGAGCGTCTTGAACTCTTCCGGGTTGTCTGACGAACCGTAGTCGGAAACCCAGCCCCAGCCGATGGTGAACTTGTGAAAGCGGAGCATGTCCATCACGCCGACCGCCGGCAAGGCCGCGCCGAATAACTCCGGTCGTTGCGTGATCGCCGCCCCGACGAGCAGACCGCCGTTACTGCCGCCGCCGATGGCGAGCTTCGGCGTTGACGTGTACTTATTCGCCATCAGCCACTCGGCAGCGGCGATAAAGTCGTCGAAGACGTTCTGTTTTTTCAGCTTCATCCCCGCCTGGTGCCAGTCCTTGCCGTACTCACCGCCGCCGCGCAGATTGGCGACCGCGTAGACGCCGCCCATCTCCATCCACACCAGATTGCCGACCGAGAAGGCGGGCGTCAGCGACACGTCAAAACCGCCGTAGCCGTAGAGGTACGTCGGGTTATTGCCGCCGAACTTCAGGCCTTTCTTGTGCGTGATGAACATGGGGACGCGCGTGCCGTCTCTGCTGGTGTAAAAAACCTGCTTCGTTTCGTAGTCCTGCGGGTTGAAATCAACTTTCGGCTGGCGAAAGACGGTGCTTCTGCCGGACGCGATGTCGTAGCGGTAGATCGTCGCGGGAATCGTAAAGCCGGTGAATGAGTAGAACGTCTCGCGGTCTCTGCGCTTGCCGCCGAAGCCGGTGACGGTGCCGATGCCGGGCAGCGCGACTTCGCGCACCGGACGACCGTCGAGGCGGAACGTCTTCACCTGCGCGCGCGCGTCTTTAAGATATGAAGTGACGAACATGTCGCCGACGACGTTCACGCCTTCCAGTGTCTCCGCCGCTTCGGGCACGACGACTTTCCAGTTGCCGCGTTCAGATTTGCGAGTGTCAATCGCGATGACCTTGCTGCGCGGCGCGTCGAGATCGGTCGTGAACCAGAAGACCGGGCCATCGTTATCAACGAATCTGTAAGAGGCGTCAAAGTCGTCGAGCAGTTTGACAATCGCCGTGTTCTTCGATTGCAGGTCTTTGTAGTAGACGCGGTTCTTTCGCTCCGAGCCTTTCCACACGCTGATGACCAGGTAGCGACCGTCTTCGGTGACGGAGCCGCCGAAGCCCCACTCTTTTTCATCGGGCCGCTCGTAGATCATCACATCCTCGGACTGCGGCGTACCGACGCGGTGAAAGTAGAGCTTCTGGAAATAGTTGACGCCGGCCATCATCGCCGCGTCGGTCGGCTCAGCGTAGCGGCTGTAGAAAAACCCCTTGCCGTCCGGCGTCCACGACGCGCCGGAGAACTTGACCCACTTGATGACATCGGCGAGGTCTCTACCCGTTTCGACATCGCGGACTTTCCACTCCTGCCAGTCGGAACCGGCGGTGGATAATCCGTAGGCCATCAACTTCCCGTCGTCGCTGACCGTGAGACCAGAGAGCGCGACAGTGCCGTCCGGTGAAAGCTTATTCGGGTCGAGCAGAACGCGCGGCGCGCCGTCGAGCGCGGCGACGGTGTAGAGCACGCTCTGATTCTGGAGTCCATCGTTTTTGAAGTAGAAGTAGCGCCCGCCCTCTGTGAACGGCACGCTGTAGCGTTCGTAATTCCAGAGTTTCGTCAGACGGTCTGTGATCTGTTTCCGCACCGGGATTTCATTAAGATAAGAGAATGTCAGTTTGTTTTGCGCCGCGACCCACGCGCGCGTTTCGGAAGTGTCAAGGTCTTCGAGCCAGCGGTATGGGTCGGCCACTTTTGCGTCGTGATAGTCGTCGACATGATCGACTTTTTTGCTCACCGGGTAAGTCACCGGCCCGTCCGTTTTTTTGACGTCGAGATGGTTTTGGTTTTGTGCCACGGCGTTCAGTATTGAGGTTAATGCGAGCGCCAGCACAGCACAGCCGGCGATGAAAATTCGGAATGTTTTGATTAGTCGCATGATGATCTTTATTTACCTAGTCCGAACAACACGCTCGGTCGTGTGTATGGGCAGTGGCTCGTCTCTGAACCAAGTCGGGGCATGCTGATTTCATCAACGCCGAGTGATGGCCGCATCGGTTATCTTGTGTGATTCAATTTATCATCAGTAGTCACACAGGCAAACCGGCGAGGTGGCGCGTGTCGTTAATCGCGAGGACGCGCACAAAATCGTCGGAATGAAGATTGAAGCGCGAGATGCCGCAGTTCGATGAAGCGATCCAGACGGGACGGAGCGTCGGGGCGTCGAGTGCGCCCATCAAATGAAGCGCGAGGATGCAGATCGTACCGGTGTGTGAGAAGACGACGATAGTTGCGCCGCGATGCTCCTCGATAATCCTGTCAAGCTGTTGCGACCCACGGTCGAGCAGTTGCCGGTAGCTCTCGCCGCCGAGCAGCACGTGCTCGAAATCGCGCCGGAGAAGTGCGGCGTATTCGTCGGGGTGCTGCGTGGCGGCCTCTTCAAACGTCAGGCCCTCCATGTGGCCGACGCTGCGCTCGCGGAACGCGCTCGTCTGAATAATTTCCAGTCCCAACGCTTCAGCCAGTGGCGTCGCGGTCTCGACGGCGCGCAGCAGGTCGCTCGAATAAATCGCGGTGATCGATTCCGACTGTAACGCCCGCGCGGTCGCCTCGGCTTCCTGCCGCCCGCGCTCGGACAGCGGCGTCGACGAGTGCCCACCGAACCGCTGTTCGGCGTTGCCCTGCGACTGTCCGTGGCGGACGAGAAGAACGCGGGTCGCGGTGTCCATACCATTAAGGATTAAGGAGTTGTTCGTTGAGGACGACGGCAGGCACTTTGTATAGTTCTTCAAGCCCTTTGGCATACTCGGCCAGCGGCGGCAGTCCGACTTCGGCACGCCGCTTTTCGAGCCGCGCAGGGTCAACGACGTTCTTCAAATCCAGAACGAATTTGCCGTCAATTAAATCGAAGTGCATGCCGTAGAACTGCGGCTTGCCTTCAGCGACTAAGACTTTATCCTTCAAAACTGCGACCGCGTGCATCGGCACTTCGCCATTCTTCGCCGCCTCTTCGAGATAAACGAGTCCCTCCTTCTTGAGGTCGAGCGAAGGAGTGTGCATCAGAAGCGTGTGTGCCGCATTCGCACCATCTTTGCCGACAAGTCTGACGCCGGGAAAGCCGTGCTTCCTGAAAATCGCGCGCAGGCGTGCCGTGTGCTTTTCGTCAAGCGCAAGCATCTCGCGCGACGCTTGTTCACTAAATTTAGCGTCAGTCCAACGCTGACGCGCCGCCTGATCGTCGTCTCTCATGCGCAGCAATTCCTCACGTAATCGCTCGTTTCGCGGCGCTTGCGGCTTCTCTTGTCCTTGAAAAAACAAGGCGGTGGGTAGCGCGCTCGAATAATTAAGCGGTGTAACGCAGGCAAGCGCGACGCACAGCAGCATTAGTCGAGGTCTGTTTTGTTTCGTGTGCATCTTTCCTCGCCTAAACTGCTGCGACCGGTGCGGCCTTCATTTTTTCGGCCTGAAAGTGTGTGACGAGAGAGTTGATGAATTCGTCGAGCGCGCCTTCCATCACAAGGTCGAGTTGGTGAATGGTGAGGCCGATGCGATGGTCAGAGACGCGGTTATCTTTGAAGTTGTAGGTGCGAATCTTTTCGGAGCGGTCGCCGCTGCCGACCATCGAGCGGCGCTCGCTCGCCAATGCGTCGTGCTGCTTTTGTTCTTCGAGTTCCTGCAAGCGCGCGCGCAAAACACGCATCGCTTTTTCCCGGTTCTTGATCTGCGACTTCTCGTCCTGCATCGAGACGACGGTGCTGGTTGGTAAGTGCGTGATGCGGACGGCGGAGTAGGTGGTGTTAACCGATTGGCCGCCCGGCCCCGACGAGCAGAAGTAGTCAATGCGCAAATCCTTCGGGTCGATCTTCACGTCAACCTCTTCGGCTTCGGGCAGTACGGCGACGGTAATCGCGGAGGTGTGGATGCGCCCGCTCGCCTCGGTCTGCGGTACACGCTGCACGCGATGGACGCCCGATTCGTGTTTGAGTTTGGAGTAGACCTTGTCGCCTTCGATCAGTGCAATGCCTTCCTTGATGCCGCCGACGCCGGACTCGGAAGTGTCGAGAATCTCCATCCGCCAGCCCTGCCGCTCGGCGTAGCGCCCGTACATGCGGAGCATCTCGGCGGCAAACAGGGTCGCTTCGTCGCCGCCCGTCCCGGCGCGGATTTCGAGAATCACGTTCTTCTCATCGTTCGGGTCGCGCGGCAGCAGCAGGACGCGCAACTCCGCTTCCGAGCGTTCGAGTCGCTGCGCGAGCGTGTCCATCTCGGCGCGCGCCATCTCGCGCATTTCTTCTTCGTCGCCGCTCGATTCGTAAAGCTCTTTCGCACCCGCGAGTTCTTCTTTGATGGTTTTCCACTCGCGGTACTTGGTGACCATCTCGCCGAGCGGGCGGTGCTGCTTCGCGGCCTTTCCGTAAGCCGCCTGATCCGCAATCAGTTCCGGCGACGAAAGCTCTTTCGTCAGTGCTTCGTAGCGTGCTTCGATCTGTTCGAGTTTTTCGAGCATGGGTTTTAGCTTTCAGCAATCAGCGGTCAGCTTTTTGTTTCCAGCCGACCAATCTCTATTAAGTGAAACCACAACAGCCGCCAGCGTCAAATGCTGAAAGCTGAAAGCTGACGGCTGACAGCTTTTTCGGGTTGTGGCTCAAGTTTGAGCGATTCTTTCAGCGCGAGGATCGCGACTTCCAACTGCTGGTCGTCCGGCTCCTTAGTGGTGATGTTCTGTAGCCAGAGGCCGGGCATCGTAATCAGCTTGAAGATGATGCCGCCCTCGCGCCTCGCCGACAGGCGAATGATCTCGTAAGAGAGGCCGGCGACGAGCGGGATCAGCGCGATTCGCACCAGCATGTTAGAGAGCAGCGAATCGAACTTGATGACGGAGAAGAGCACGATGGAGACGAGCATCACGACCATCAGAAAGCTGGTGCCGCAACGTGGGTGCTGTCGCGGTTGCCGGCGCGCGTGCTCGACCGTGAGCGGCAGACCCGCTTCCCATGTAAAGACCGTCTTGTGCTCCGCGCCGTGATATTCGAAGACGCGGCGAATGTCCTTCACGAGGGAAAAACTAAAGATCATGGTGAGAAAGAACGCCATCCGAATCGCGCCGTCCATCAAGTTAAAAGGGATCGACGGGCGCACCGGATGAAGGTACGTCCGAACGCTTCGGTAAACGCGCGTGTACCAGGCTTCTTCCATTCGCGTTGCTGAACCGGCAGCCTCTCTGTTCTGAATCGCGCTGGGGTTAGTTGTCGCTTGCCGTGCCGCGCTCGGCGGTTCAGTCGCCGCGACGGGAGACGGCGCCCACCCGGCGGCGATGAACAGCGCGTTCGTCAACACGAGCGGCGCGACGACGAAAAGCAGCACGTTGAAGAAAAGAGCAAAGACAATTGACCCGACGGCCCCGGTCGTCGCGCCCCGCTTCATCTCGTCCGCCGGTCGCTTCCGTGTCGGCACAGGGATCAGGCCGGGCATCGCGCCGCTGATGCCCGCGAAGTCTCCCTCGCCCTCAATCACAGCGGGCGTCAGCGCGACTTTCATCACCTTCGCTTCAGCCTTCTCCTGCTCGGCCTCGGCGAACGCTTCGCTTGCGCTATAGTTCAGCGCCTTGATGCCGAGCGCCATCGATTGCACCAATACCGCCGCGCCGCGCAGCACCGGGAGATGCAGTGCCGGGTATGTGTCGCTCCATTTGGCGAGCGCCGCTGCGGTATGCACCAACGAACCGTCCTGGCGGCGCACCGCGACCGCGTAAGCGTTCGGTGTGCGCATCATCACACCCTCGATGACGGCTTGGCCGCCGACAATCAACTCTCTTTCATTGGGTGCGCTCACGTGTGTCTCTGCTCCTTAGCTTGAGGTGCTTGTATTTTGAGAAACGGGGCCGGCATGAAAGAACGCCGACGTTTCAGAAGGGCGGTGGCGCGGCTTTTCATGATGTCACGAAAAGGCGACCGCCGCGTTGAAACGTCGGCGTCCGGGTTGTGAAACGCTAATACTGGCGCGGGTCTGTTTGAAGTACGGCCATCTGATGTGCGCGTCGAGAGTTTAATTACTTAAGCGACGGGCGCGGTTTCTGCCGGCGCCGCTTCGACCGGGGTCGCTTCGGCCTTCTTGCCGTAACGCTTATTGAAGCGGTCAACGCGCCCGGCGGTGTCGATCAGCTTCTGTTTGCCGGTGAAGAACGGGTGGCAGGCCGAACAGATTTCGACGTGCAAATCGTCTTTGCGCGTCGAGCGTGTCTTGAAATTTTCTCCACAGGCGCATTGAACTGTGATCTCGTGATAAGCGGGGTGGATTCCTTGTTTCATTATTTTGTTCCTCTATAATTGTGGGCGATTTGCGCTTCTAACCAATCCCGAATGATACGTGCGGTTTTCGGTTAACGTCAAGTTGGACAGACTTTTGATGCACAGGCAGGGCGCTTCGTGGCCTCGTCCGCGGGCGGCACGAAAGGGCGAACATGTTTGTTGACACGTTCGCAAACAGCGTGTTACAAACGCTGCCGTCACGCCTTATTAGCATCTTGGTCTAGGGCTTAAGCCACACAAGCATTTGTGAGCACGAACGGCGTCTCCTGTGACGCCTTCCGCCAGTGGTCTAACCGTCGGATGCGATGATCATAGACGAACCCAACGACCTGCCCCCCCCGCC
>JACDEG010000555.1 GCA_013816505.1 Pyrinomonadaceae bacterium
AGTACGGTTTGCGTGGGCGCGAACTCTCAAGCCACAACGCGAAGTTCATTCCGTTCACGGCACAGACGCGCATGTCGGGCGTTGACTTTGACGGGCGACAAGTTCGCAAAGGCGCGGTGGATGCAATTGAAAAATACGTCACCGCAAGCGGCGTAGCAGCGCCGAGTGAATTGCGTGAAATCACCGACCGCATCTCGAAACAGGGCGGCACGCCGCTCGTCGTTAGCGATAACGGTCGTCCCCTTGGAGTGATTTTCTTAAAAGACATCGTCAAGCAGGGAATGCGCGAACGCTTCAATCAAATGCGGCAGATGGGCATCAAGACCGTGATGATTACCGGTGACAATCCGCTCACCGCGCAGACCATCGCGGCGGAAGCGGGCGTTGACGACTTCCTCGCCGAAGCGACGCCCGAAGACAAAATGGCTTACATCCGAAAGGAGCAAGCCCAGGGCAAACTCGTCGCGATGACCGGCGACGGCACGAACGACGCGCCCGCGCTCGCGCAGGCCGATGTCGGCGTCGCGATGAACACCGGGACGCAGGCCGCGAAGGAAGCCGGCAACATGGTCGACCTTGATTCGAACCCGACGAAGCTGATCGAAATCGTCGAGATCGGCAAGCAACTCCTGATGACGCGCGGCGCGCTCACGACCTTCTCGATTGCGAACGACGTGGCGAAATACTTCGCGATCATCCCGGCGATGTTCGGCGCGGTTTACGTCGCCAACGCCGCCGCGAACGGCGGATTGAACGCATTGAACATCATGGGCTTGAGCAGCCCGCAGTCGGCGATTCTGTCGGCGGTCATCTTCAACGCGCTCATCATCATCGCGCTGATCCCGCTCGCTCTGCGCGGCGTTAAGTACCGTCCACTGTCAGCCGCCGCGCTGCTGCGCCGCAACCTGCTGATCTACGGCCTCGGCGGATTGATCGTGCCCTTCATCGGCATCAAGATCATCGACGTCATTATCAGCGTGTTAGGTTTGGCGTAAAGAAGGCTGAAAACTCAAAACTGAAAACTGTTATGAAGAACTTAGTGACCGCGATATTGATGACGATTGTGACGACGGTGCTGCTGGGACTCGTCTATCCGCTGGTGGTGACGGGCGTCGCGCAAGTGATCTTTCCGCGACAAGCAAACGGCAGCCTGATTGAGCGCGACGGCAGAGTAATCGGTTCGAGCCTCATCGGGCAGCCGTTTTCGTCGCCGGGCTATTTCCGTCCACGACCTTCGGCGGCAGGCGCCAATGGCTACAACGCCGACGCGCCGGGGAACTCTTACACCGGCTCTTCCGGTTCGAACTACGGCCCGACGAATCAGAAGTTGATCGACCGCGTAAAGGCCGACGTGGAGAAGGTGCAGGCCGAAAACCCCGGGCGACCGGTGCCGATTGATCTGGTGACGGCGAGTGCTTCCGGCCTCGACCCGCACATCTCTCCGGCGGCGGCGGAGTTTCAAATCCCGCGCGTCGCGGTTGAGCGCGGTGTCAGCCAGGAGCAAATCCGGCAGGTCGTTCAAGCCCACACGAGCGGGCGGCAGTTCGGCTTCCTCGGCGAGCCGACCGTCAACGTGCTTGAGTTGAACCTCGACCTTGACAGCAAATTCGCGCGGTCGGCGACGCCCACGTCAGCCGGTGGTTGAGAGATGAGAAGAGCATCTTAAAAACTGCTCACTGCTTACTGCTAACATCTTTATGACTGACCACCGACCATCGCCGGAATCGTTGCTCGCGAAGCTGAAGGAGGGCGAGCAGCCGCGTCTGCGTGTCTACATCGGCGCGGCTCCGGGGGTCGGCAAGACATATCAAATACTTGAAGACGCGCACGCGCTGAAGCGCCAAGGTGTCGACCTCGTGATCGCCGTTGTCGAGACGCACGGGCGGGCCGAGACCGCTGCGCTGATCGAGGGGCTGGAGCGTGTACCCGCGCGCCGCATCGAGTATTGTGGAGTGACGCTCGAAGAGATGGACCTCGAAGCTGTCATCGCCCGCCACCCCGCCATCGCCATCGTCGATGAGTTGGCGCACACCAACGTCCCCGGCTCGAAGAATCGCAAGCGTTACGAAGACGTGCTCGAACTGCTCGGCGCCGGCATCTCGGTCATCAGCGCCGTCAACATCCAACATATCGAATCGCTGAATGATGCCGTCGCAAGCACGACCGGTGTCCGCGTGCGCGAGACGATTCCTGACTTTGTGCTGCGCCGCGCCGATGAAGTAGTCAACGTCGATGTTTCAGTCGACACGCTGCGGACGCGGCTGCGGCAGGGTAAGATTTACGGCGTCGAGAAGATCGAGCAGTCGCTTAACAACTTCTTTCGTAAGGGGAATCTGTCGGCGCTCCGGGAACTCTCGCTCCGGCAGGTTGCCGAGGATCAAGCGACGAAGTCGCACGACTACCGCGAGCGCGAGGGGTTGGAGCAGGCCGTCATCCCCGAAAAGGTGATGGTCTGCATGGCGTCGCGCGGCAGCGCCAAGAAGTTGCTGCGCACCGGGTCGCGCATCGCCGGGCGATTGGCCTCCGACTGGTACGCCGTCTACGTCGAGACGCCGCGCGAAGGCCCGGGCCGGATCAAACCGCCAGACTACGCCGCGCTGCAAGAGAATATTCAACTGGCGAAAGAGTTGGGTGCGACCGTCGTCAAGCTGGAAGGGCGCGGCGTGGCCGACACGCTGATCGAGTTCGCGAGGCGCGAGGGCATCACGCACGTCGTCTTCGGCCAGTCGTCGCGCTCGCGTTGGGACATCCTGCTTCACGGGTCGGTCATCAACCGCTTTCTGGCCGAGGTGCGCGACGCAACCGTGCAGGTCGTGCCGCTTGGAAAAGGGATGAGGGCGGAGGGATGAGGGATGAAGTCAGGAATACAGAACATAGAATACAGAACACGGGACGTCGAAGATCAGGGGCGGCTTCTTTTCTTCTGTGTGGTGCATTCTGTCTTCTGGTTTTTATTCATCCCTCATCCCTCCGCCCTCATCCTTTAATGCTATGAGTTTACGGGTCAAACTTTTGGTGGGGTATTTGATCTTCGTGGCCGCTCTGACGGGGCTGGGCGGGTGGAGCTCGTGGCGGCTGCGCGAGATGGGCGGCGTGTCGCGGCGCATCATCTCGAACAACTACGATTCGGTGGTTGCCGCGCAGGACATGAAAGAGAGTCTTGAGCGGCAGGACTCGGCGGTGCTGTTCGCGCTGCTCGGCCAGCGGGAGCGCGCCACCGCGCAACTGCGCGAGCACCGCACGCGGTTCGACGCAGCCCTGCGGAAGGCGGCGGGTAACATCACCGAACCCGGCGAGCGCGAACTGGTGGAAGCGATTCGCCGCGACCGCGACGAGTATGACCGATTGTTTGACGGATTCATCGGCGACCTCGGCGCGCCGGGTGCAAGCGTTCCGGCAGTTGCCGCCACGCCGCGCGCGGATATTCAGGTGGGTGCCGCTGCGACGCTTGAAGGCGCGGCGGCGAGCGAGTATTTCGCGCGGCTCGAACCGCTGTTCAGCCAATTGCGTGCGCGGTGCGACGATTTGCTGCGGCTCAACCAGGGGGCGATGGTGGCGAAGTCGAACGCGGCGGCAGCGGTCGCGCAGAGGTGGTTCCTGACGACACTCGCCATCGCCGGGACACTCGTCGTCGCCGGCATCCTGCTCGCCGTCTTCCTGTCGAACCGCATCATCCGTCCGCTGCTGGAACTGACCGCGACGACGGCCAAAATCGCCGGCGGCGACTTAAACGCGAGGGCCGCAGTCACTTCGCACGATGAAGTCGGCGTGCTCGCCGCGGAGTACAACCGGATGGCCGAGCGCATCCGGCAACTGCGCCGCTCCGACCTCGGCCAACTTGTGGTCGCGCGGCAGACGACCGAGGCGGCGATTGATTCGCTCTACGACCCGGTGCTGGTGACGGACGCTGAGGGGCGCGTGACGAAACTCAACCCGGCGGCGGAAGAGTTGTTCGGGACAGAGCGTGACAACGTCGGGAAGCACGTGCGCGAAATCGTCAGCGACAGTCGCCTCGCAACGGCCGTCGCCGAGGCGCTCAACTCGCAGCGCCCGGTCGCCGCCGAGGGCGCGGCGTCGGTACTGCCGCTCGCCGTCGACGGGTCGGAGCGCGCGTTCCGCCTACGCACGACGCCGATGCGCGACGACGCGGGCCGCCTGCTCGGGGC
>JACDEG010000107.1 GCA_013816505.1 Pyrinomonadaceae bacterium
CAGCTTTCGTGTCCTTCCCGCGACTCGCGGGGGTAGCGATGAAACCAGTGCAGCGCTGAGACGCGATCCGCCTAAGTCTTCTCGATGTTGGTCGCGTCGGCGATCCAGAACAAGCGACTGGGCAGCCCCGCCGGATAGAGATATTGCAAGGCCAAGCGTGCCAGCGCCGCCATCAAGGCTTGCTGCGTGAGCTTGTGCCGACAGAACAAGTCGCTCAAGCGTTGCGGCTGATAGTCAGCCGGGGCGAAGACCGCAGAGCGCACCGTGCCGTGCAAGGCGCACGCCGATCAAGAGGCCGCAGAGCAGATAGCTGAAAGTGTCAAAGACCTCGGCCCGCATCAGCGGGCGAAAGTGCGCGAGGAAAGAAACGAGTTCGAGTGGTAAGCTCTCCATCAGTCGTGGCCTCTCGTCGTGTGTTTAGTCACTCACAACGATGGCCGACTGTGGCGCAGAGGGCAAGCTCTCTGCGCCGCTTACCTTATGTCAATAAACCGGGAACTACAGGTTGATAAAGAGGGTCAGACCATTGAGTTCATGTTGAGCGCGAAACGCGACGTTTTGGCAGCAAAGCGCTTCTTCAAGAAGCTGATGAGAGCCGATCACAGGCGACTACCGTACTCGATCTCTGTGGACAAAAACGCGGCGTACCCAGATGCCTTCACTGCTTCACAAGATGAGCGTGTGCTACCTCAGGATTGCACGTTAAGGCGCGTCAAATATGTGAACCTGCATCTCGAACAGGATCATCGCTTCATCAAAAAGAAGGTCCGCTCCTCGCAATGCTTCGGCTCGTTCTACACTGCGGAGCGAACGATTGAAGGAGTCGAAGCGATGAACATGTTGCGGAAGGGTCAAGTCAAAAGATTAGCCAGTGATGATGCGATGGGTCAGGCGAAGTTTGTCGCTTCGCTCTTTCAGATCGCCGCATAACGAAAAGTTGATGATGAACTTTCGTGCCCAAAATATTTTTTGCAACGCAACCTCTCCAAGTTCCTACCACAGCGTCGTGCAAGGGTCGCTCAAATCAACAGCACCCTGAGCGGCTAAAACCCACCACGCGCCGAGGGCATTATGACCAGCACCGAAGACCTCCGCCGAAGGGGAGAAACTACGCAGCCGCCAAGCCGCTTTCGCTTGACGCGAAGGCAAGACGAAAGTTGTTTCGGAATAGTTGAACTCGCGGGCGATGGCCTGCATCTGGCTATCAGCTAATCCTTGAGCATTCAGAACCACTGCCAGTTGATTACCGGCGAGCGGCTGCTCGGTAAATACATCCGCTAACACGAATTTGTATGAGTCCATTCTGCATCCTCTCTTATTGGTTACAACTGAATCAGCCCAACTATCTGCTCGGGAGCGACTCGAAGAACAATTCGTCAACGTAACACCACCCCCACTCTTCGCCCGGCTCGAATGATTTAATGATCGGGTGCCGCGTGGCGTGAAAGTGTTTGGTCGCGTGTTGGTTCTTCGACGAGTCGCAGCAGCCGACGTGCCCGCAAGCTTCGCATAGACGCAGATGCACCCACGTGTCTCCCATCTTGAGACAGTCCTCGCAGCCGTCCGCGCCGGACGTGACGGCTCTCACTTGATCGAGATGTGGGCATTCATCAGCTCTCATATCTTCGAAGTCATCTCAAAACTCCGACTGAATACAACATATGGTATTCTGCTGGCTTGCAGACAACAGGATAGAGTATACCTAAAGAGTTTTGAGATGACTTCTTCCTCTTTCTTGTCTGACTTCTCGTTTGACTCGTGCCTGAGTCATCTATCTGCCGGATAGCGGCTCTTTCATCACCGAATGTCTTTCCTCAGTTTCACGCCGCGCCTTGCCCGCGATTAGCAGCCACGAGGCGAGTGCGCTCGCTGTTGCGAGTCCGGTAGCAAGGTAGGCGACGAGGCGAAACCCGGCGACGAACGACTCTCGAACCGCTTGCCGGATGACCGCCTGCGTTTCGCCGCTCACGCCGTCAGGAATTTTCAGGTTGACCAGGTCGCCGCTCCGCCCGACAAGTTGCGCCCGCGCCTCAGAGGAGACCGGCAACGCACGCAGGCGTTCGGCGAGATTGTTATTGAAAGCATTCAGCATCAGAATGCCGAAGGCCGCGACAGCGAGCAGCGCGGCGGTACGCGAGACGGCGTTGTTGATGCCCGAAGCGACTCCGGCGCGGCGTTCTTCGACCGCGCCCATCACCGTCGTCGTCAGCGGCGCGACGCTCACGGTCATCCCGACGCTCATCACCACAACAGCCGGGAAGAAACTCGTCCAGTAGCTGCCCACCCCCGCGCCCGGCAAGGCGAACAGCGCGAATCCGGCGGCGGCGATGAGGGGGCCGACGACGAGCGGCAGTTTCGAGCCGTAACGCTCGACCAGACCTCCCGACCAGCGCGAGAGCAGAAACATCGTCAGCACGAACGGCAGCAGCGCCGCGCCGGCGGCAGTCGCCGTGTAGCCTTGCACTTGAATGAGATTGAACGGCAGGAAGAAGAGCACTCCGCCGAGCGCGGCGTACAGCAAGAGCGTCAACAAATTCGCGCCCGCGAACGTCGGCGAGCGGAAGAGTCCGAGCGGCATCATCGGCTCCTCTTGACGCGCCTCTGCAAACACGAATCCGGTGAGCGCCGCGATGCCGGTGATGAAACTCGCAATCACGAGCGGGGCCGTCAGGCCGCGCGTGTTCGACTCGATCAGGCCGAAGACAATGCCGCCCAGTCCGACAGTCGCCAGCACTGCGCCCACCCAGTCCACGCCCCCCTTAGTTTGCTCGTCGCGGCTTTCGGGGACGCGCAGCCACGCGATCAGCAACACGGCTACGCTCAACGGGATGTTGATGAAGAAAATCCATCGCCACGAAAATTTCTCGACGAGCCAGCCGCCCAGGACGGGGCCGATTCCGGCGGCAATCGCCGTGAACCCCGACCACGTCCCGATGGCCTGACCGCGCCTCTCCTTGCGGAAATTAGCGCTGATGAGAGCCAGACTTCCCGGCACAAGGAGAGCCGCACCCACACCCTGCACTCCGCGCGCGACGATGAGTTGGGTGATGTTCGGAGCCAGTCCGCAACCTGCCGAGGCGAGGGCGAAGAGCAGGACGCCTGCCGAGAAGACGAGCCTGCGCCCCAGACGATCGCCGAGCGAGCCGCCGACCAGAATCAGCGCGGCGAGCATCAGCGCGTATGATTCGACGAGCCACTGCGCTTCGGCGACGCTCGCACCGAGTTCGCTTTGCAGCACAGGAAGCGCGACGTTGACCACCGTGCCGTCAATGAACGTGATGCTGGAGCCGAGAATCGCCGCCGCCAACACCCACCGCCCCGCCGCCTGACCGTAATCCGTCACTTCGGGTTGCGCGCGCACAACCGCTTCATCACATGGCTGTCGTGTGTTACTCAGCATCTCCTGTTGGCTTGCGCCGCAGAACTCTCCCCTCGACTGAAATTGGAGGAGGCGTTAACCGTGTTTCCACGGTCTGCCCCCTCGTTGCTATTCCAGCCGTAACCACACCACGGCTCACACCGGGTGGTATGAATCGAGCAGGTGGGCATGCTTCGACTTTGTTTGTGCGTCCATCCAATGCCGGTAGGTCACATAGACGACCTCCGTATCATCCTCCTCGCCTTGATAGACGACCTTCGTGCCCTTGGTCAGGAAGATGACCTCGCCCACCTTTGCCGTTTTCGCGCCGTCTGAGGAGCGAACGGTGAAAACGCCCCTGGTGACGATGAGCGCCTCGTGATTGGTGACGATAAATTCATTGGATTCGCCTTTCTGATACCAGCAAAAGCCAACGCTCATCGTGTCGCTGTTCGACGAGTCAAGAACATCGCCAATGAATATTTGTTTGTCGCCCGGCTGATGCCACATCGCAGGGTCTTTAATCGTAAAGTGTCTTACACTCATCATGACTCTCCCATAGGCTCAAGTGGATGCTTTAACTAAGCGGTCTATCTATCCGCGCATCCCGTTCAACCGATAGTCGCCGAACACCAGCTATCGCTTACTGCTGATTTGAGAAAGCCCTATGAATATCTCCTAATCTACCGGCACAGTTCGCAGAAGTTCCGTTCACTGAATCTTTCGATTTACATGATTGTCATCGTGAGCGTTCATCTCTGTTCTCCACCATCAGAGCCAGCTTTTCGACGCACTCGTCTCGCGCTGTCGAAGCCGCAGGCGCGTGCGTCAGCGACTTGCCGAAGATGGCGGAATGTTGTGGTTGAGCCGGAAGAAGTTTTCCGGGTCGTACTTATCTTTGAGTTCGACGAGGCGGCGGTAGTGTTCCGGCGAATAGACGGCGCGCACACGCCCCTCTCCAACATCCCCGTCGCCGAGGAAGTTTAAGAGCGCCCCGCCCGTCTTGAAGGGGCGCATCGCTTCAGCGACGAAAGCCGTGAACTGTTTGAGCCGCGCCACGTCCTCCGGCGACGCCCCAAGCGCCGTTGTGTGCAGCACGAACGGCGCGTCGCGGTGACTGATCGCGTTCGCGTCTCGATCAACTTGCGCCACCGCGCCCCCCAAGTGACGAATCTCGACCATCGTCAGCGGTGATTTAGAGCATGCGCCCGCCACCTCCACGAGTTTGTCAATGGCGTCGCTCGACAACTCTCTAATCAGTTCCGTATGACCGTATGGCCCTTGCGGCTCGACGGGATCGCTGTTGATCGTTCCGGTGTCGGCGTAGCGCATCGGCGCGAACGTATCCACGACGGGCGACCCAAACTCACGAATCGGCCGCAACAGCGCGGCTCCATCTTCGGCACTCCCGGCGTAGCACGCGCCCACGATGACCATCGCCTTGCCGCGCAACGGTTCGGGCAGGTCGGCAATAGACGGCAGGTGCATGATCGCAATCGTCGAGGTGAGTTCGTAGGGAATAGTTTCGACCCATTGGCTGTACCGGCTGAGCACCTCTTTCGCCATCTCGACGGGGTAGAAGACTCGCCCGCCAAAAACTTCGACCACCGGGTAGAGCGCGAACTCGATGGAGGTCACGATGCCGAAGTTGCCGCCGCCGCCGCGCAATCCCCAGAAGAGGTCACTGTTACTCATGTCGCTCACGTGGGCCTGCTGTCCGTCGGCGGTCACCAGATCAACTGACCGGACGCTGTCGGCGGCTAACCCATACTTGCGTACGAGCCAGCCGAAGCCGCCGCCGAGGGTGTAACCGATGACCCCGACGTTCGGCGCGAAGCCTGAGAGCGCCGCGAGACCGAAAGCTTGCACTTGATTCACCACGTCGCCCCACAGCACGCCGGGTTCGACGCGCGCCGTCTGCGACTGAGGGTCGATCTGAATATCCGTCATGCGCGACGTATTGATCAGTAGTCCCCCGTCGCACGGGTAAGCGATGCCGTGCCCCGTTGACTGCACCGCCACACGCAAATTCTGCTCACGGGCAAAGTTGACGGCGGCGATCACGTCCGGCGCGCCAGCGACGAGCGCCACAAGCGCCGGATGTTGGTCATAAGTTGTATTCCACGCCTTGCGTGCCTCGTCGTAGCCCGTTTCGTCCGGAGCCAGTACGGAGCCGCGCATCTCGGCTTTGAAGTTTTTAAGTGCCGCTGGGTCTATGTTTGTGGGCGCGCCGCGCACCCGTTGCTCTTTACTCACGGTTATGACTCCTTCAATGTTGACCAATCCGGCATATTTCTCCTTTCTAACAGCTTGTTCCCAATACAAATTCACGCCGAGATTTTGCGACTTAAAAGCCACCGGTTCGGTGCAGTGATCAGATGGCTGAATATTGCGGCTGCCTCAGTTTTGTCAGTCATCTTCTTCTGTATGGCAGACAGCATCTTCTTGTTTCTCCAGTCATTAAAACAGAAAGTGTCGATCAAATACTGTTTCGTCTCTCTCCATATTTAACGGCTTCTTGATGATCCCTCATTCATACAAGTAAGCCATAAACACATCATCCAGGAAACGGTTTTCGCTTTTTAGGTGGGTATACTTTCTCAATACGCCTTCCCTTTCGAATCCAGCCTTCTCATAAAGCCTGATAGCTTTGGTATTAATAGTTGAAACTCCCAGGTCAATACGCAACACACCGAGTTGTTTCCCAAGGGAAAGGATTTCCTGCATCATGATTTTTCCATGACCCTTGCCTGAAAAGGAGGGATGAATTGCGAGACCGCCCAGATAGGCGATATGTGATAGCCGATGCTTTAAAGGCACGAGCTTAAACATGCCTGCCGAAACATCGTCTGTTTCATACACATATAAAACATCATCCGACAATAGTTCATTGAATATTTGCTTGAATGCAACAGCATCCATCATTTCATAAAGCAAAAAAGGATTTACCTGCGGATGCATATATAATCCGTCAATAAAATCAAAATCGTTCTGCGAAGCTTTTCTTATCATTACAACTACAAGCCTGTGTCTGAAGTTTACGTAAAGTTGACGATTTGCCGCCTCCCGTAGGAGTATCAGGCTCTCTGCGCGTTGAAAGCACATTTAGCAAAGCCGCCAAGCCAAACTCATTTTGAAAGCAACCGGATCCTATTGCGGCAGGAGAACCTCGCGCATAACGGTTCCAAAGTCTCGCAACAGGTTTGCGCCATTGCCCGCAAAAGACGAGCCGTGCATGACGGCGAAAGTTTTCGCTTCGAGCGCCGCCAATTTTTGCAAATTCGCTTCGGTTTGCTGTGTATACGGCGTGGCATTGGCAAACGGACTCTGCTGCCCGTCAATCATACTTTGGCGCACGGCTTCCATCACGTTTGAGTCGGCAAATGGTTTCACCTCGCCGTTTTGCAAAAACAAGTCGGAGCAAAAAAGCGTTTGTCCGTTTTCTTCAAACAATAAGCCCGCTTCCCAGCAATGCGGCAGATGCGGCGTTTGCACAAATCGGAAACGATGCTTGCCGGTCGAAAACGTCTCGCCGTCAGTCAGTCCGCGCGCCGGACGCACGGCGAAATCATTGACGCTGACAAAGGCTCCAACCTGACTGCAGACGGCTTGGGCAGCCGGAGCAATCTGAAGCCATTCGTTGAGCGAGCCGCACTCGTCAGCCTCGAAATGGCTGAATCCGATCCAACGCAAATCAGCCGGATTGATAACTTTTTCGACCATCTCGCGGACGGCGGGAAACATCGCCCTCATGCCGGTGTGAAACAAGAGCGGCTCGTCGTCCGCGACCAGAAATTGGTTAAACTGCAAATTAATTTGCGGAACAAAATTTGAAAGACGATAAACGTCAGGCGCTATTTCCGTGATATTCATAATTTCCTCATTTCTTATAATTTCTCTTTACCTTCAAAGTTCTGGCTTCTCTTATCAGTGATCTTTGTCACTATCAATGTTGACCAATCCGGCATAAATTTTTCTCATAAGCCCATTTTCAAAGCGCGCCTATGGTAGCGGACCGGGAGCAGACTCGTGGTAGTGGATTACCTTCCACGTCCCGCTCTTGCGATGCAGGATAAAGGTATTCCGTCCATCGGCAATATGAGGCTGGCTTTGTCCCACCATCTCGCCCTCAAAGTGGAAGACACAAAAAGCGTAGGCAACGTCGCCGAAAACATCCAGCGATAAGTCATCAATCGTCATACTCGTAACGCGTTCTAAGAGTCCGGCGACGTGGTTGTAATATTGCACTACCTCTGTCCAGCCTCGCACCGCCTGGACTTTTTCCTGAGCAATGTAGCTGATATTTTCATAGTTCTGATCCCAGATGCCCTTCAGCATCTCGACGTTCATTTCAGCAAACCCGCGGCGATACTGCTCAATGACCGCCGCAATCTCTTTCCTGTCTTGCTCGCTTACTGCCATAGTTCTTTCTCCTTTCTGTACTCCGCCGGATAAACTGCTCGAAATCGTGCAAGTTGTTGTTCATAATTTCCTCCTATGTTTGAATGCGGTGCAGGTAATATTCGTGGTCGTTCACGGTCATGACAAGCTCGAGACCATGTGTCCGATACCGCGCTTCGATCCGCTGCTCGAAGGTACCCGGCATGGCTTCTGATTGATCAACGAGTTCGATGTCGGGGGGCGGTGCGTCGGGCATCCGGTAAACCTCGATCCGCACCGTGCACTGCTTCAGAATCCTCGCCTGCACGAGGTAATCCGCACCATCCTCTACGACGTGAAAATCGGTGATATGCTTCGTGTGTTCGCCATCGAGTGCCGAGACGATCTGTTTGACCGCGATTGGCGCGAAGGCATCGACAAATCGCACGGTGGGGCTTTGCCGGGCGAACTCGATTCTCAGGCGTTCGCTCACGGGTCCGACAAGGGCACTGCCGAAGACGATCAAGTCGAAATCCCTCGCGTCGAACTGACCGGACGCATGCTCCCAATCGGTTGAGCCCTGAACAGCGAAACCGAGCGCGTCGAGTGGTTCCGTGACGCTTCGCAAGACCTCTGGCAGTTTGCCGAAGACGAGAACCCGCTTCGAATGCTCGGCGTTCTCGATCACTCGAGCGACCCGAAAGAAGTGTGCTTCCAACTGCTTGGCCCCGCAGCGTTTGACCACTTCAAGAATAGCCGCCGATGATTCTTCCTCGTTAGAAGTACGACCAGATGCGGTCCAGTCTTCTTTTGAGCGCCATTGAGCGTAGTTAATAACCCGCCGCCCATCATCGCTTGCAAGGAAACTCGCTGAAACGAACCCAGCGTAGCGTTTGAAGCGACGCTCGACTTCATCGGCGATCCCCTCAATCAATGCCTGCTGCTGTTCTGGAGCGACATCGAATTCAATAATCGGTGTGAAAAATCGATTTTCGTCAATTGTCGGCATCTTATTC
Source organism: Pyrinomonadaceae bacterium (assembly GCA_013816505.1). Taxonomy (GTDB): domain Bacteria; phylum Acidobacteriota; class Blastocatellia; order Pyrinomonadales; family Pyrinomonadaceae; genus JACDEG01. Next base: position 8,755 of record JACDEG010000107.1, read on the forward strand.
TTCCTATGTTCAAGTGGATGCTTTAATTAAGCGATTTATCTATCGGCGCATCCAAATTCAACCGATAGCCGCCCAACCGCTATTTGTTCTGTCGGTAGTGCGAAGCAGTCTAACGACATTACTCACTGCTTGGCGGATTCGCTCGAGTCCTGTGCTTGGACACGATGCACGATCTTCCATTGCCCGTCGATTTTTCGCAGTTCGTCGCGGTAAGTGCCGGTTGCAAACACGGTCGGCTTGTCGGTGTAATCAGCCACCCACCAGTAGGAGAGCGCCGTTGCTTTGTCTCCGTCAATGTCGATCATGACCGGGCCGTTGAAGTGGCGTTTATTCTTAGTAAAGCCCGACGCCTCCAATCTCATTGACATGGCGGCAAGCTCCTCGGTCCCGCGAGCGGAAGCAAACGGGCTTTCATAACGACCGTCCGGGGCGTAAACGCTGGCATAACGCTCGGCATCCTTTAAGTCGATATAGATTTGGTGGCGGTTCAAGAGTTCGAGAATTTCTATTCGGTCACGAGTCGTATCCATACTCTCTTCCCTTCTCTGTCAGACCGCTGGTTTCTGTTGCCCAAACCTTGTTAGCCGGTTTCACCGCTTGGCGAGAACATGCAGAATGATCTCTACCTATTACAGCGAGGCGTAGCGTTCAATGAGTTCAGCTATAGTCTTCGGCTACCCTTCGGACTCAAAACGCCCGCTGTTTTTGATGGCCTCGAAGCGGACGTTTGCACACCCGTGTTTTCGTAAAGATTCAGCCATTCTCGGAATAGATTGTCCTACGGCATTGTCGCCGCCAGCCAGCACTATCGGTACGTCAAGCGCACTCCGCCGCGCCGCGTTGAACTTCTCGTTGGCCGGAAAAGCGCGGTGGAACTCTAGTCCGGCGCGCAGTTGTGCGGGAGCGGCGTAAGAGCTTGCGTAATGAGTCACGTCGGCATCGGTGATGGCTTTGCTATTTATCGTGAAGCGATTGAAAAATCCCTTGCGGAAATAAACGAACTGCCGACCGGCAATTTACTTTTCGGGCAGGCTTGGCGTTTGGTGAAAAGCAAAATGCCAGAGCATGGACTTGGCTTTGTCTTCCTCCCACGGCTCTAGCCCTAGGAGCGGCACATCGAGAATCATCACGCCGCGTGTGGCTGTCGGATAAAGACGCACGAAGGCGAAGAGGACGTGTCCATTCGGGTCGCGAAAGTAGACGCCGCGTCCGCCGCCACGATGGTTGACCTTCCGGTCCTCCAGGGAGTAGGACCCGCTCCCACAGGGGATGCCTTCGGCCTCGACGCGCCCGAAGATCGCATTGAAATCCTCTTCGCTCACCTTGAACGCATATTGGTGACTCTCGAACCGAGCGCGGTTGCCAAAGTCCATTGTGTGCGATTCGTTCTCCCGGACGGGAGCGCAATGCGACTCGGTCGCTTCGGGGCGGAGTCCGGAAATTCTCGCGAAAAACTTTGCCGCCGCGACCTTGTCGCGCGCCGGTACTATCGTGTGGTTAAGCTCGATGGCCATGAAAGCCTCCTGCATGAATGAGTTCCCTGATTCGGGGTGTCCGCCACCCTCTCAATCTGCGGTCAACTTCGCCACCACGTTCTGAATGAGAGGCACAACTACGAACCCGACGGGCAAAGCGATGATGAAAGCGACGGCAAAGCCGCGCAGCCACCGGCCCACGAAATCACCATCCAGCCCTGTGTTAACTGCCGTCATCGCAAAGGACATGGCGACGGACATGCATAGCGAGACCAGCACGGAGGTCACGATCCCCGCCCACTTCCTGCTCAGTTTCATCTCGATGATCTTCCCCGCAACAACGACGGCGATTGACGCCACAACAGATCGCGCTACACCCGCCGGCAGCGACCAGTGCGTGCCGTTATCGCGCGCATTTCCTCGGTGTCTATTACCCTTTGGCCCAAACAAGGGTGGCCGGAGCTATCTGAGGCTGTGCCTCAATGAACTGTGAAACCTCGCTCAGATAGTCGGCATACCACGCCCCTCTCAGGAAGTCCTGCATGGAAGCCATGTCCGTATAAAGCTGGAACACGCAAATGACGTCGGGATCGTTGTCGTCGTAACAGAAAAAGTAGGCCTCATGGGCAGGGTTTGCCTCGACGCGTGGTTTGACGTGCTTCTCCCAGACGCGCTGAACGTCATCCCGTCTCCCTGATTGGGCCCGATGCCTAATGAAAAGTGCGGTCTTATTCATGGTGTCTCTCCTTTCTTGCTTGGCTTCTGGAAATCAATTGTAAGTGGCGACCGACTTCGACAACCGCCCAGTAAGCGAATGCCGTCGCAATCGGGCCAACGTAGGCGAGTGACGCCGCGGCACTCGCTCCGATCGCCGGCGGCGAGCCTTCGACAAAGATCGCCAACGGAAAAAGGAGCGCCGAGGCGACCAGCATCTGCCAAGGGGCCAACGCATGAGCGGTTGCGGTGAAGCGGTGGGAGCGGACGAAGACGATTGAGATCGCCCAAGCGGCGGCGGCACCCATGAGCATGGCGTCAGCGTAGATTTGATCGCTCCCATCCGGATGGAGGGGCATGCAACTCGACGGTCGAAGGCCAACCCCTGTACCAGCAGCCATTGTAGATTTTATAAACCTTCAGCCCCGGCTCCAGCACCATCGTGTGCGGGATCGTCGGCCTCGTAGACTGCTTTGCACAACCGCCGCACGGAGTCCGGAGCTTCGCGGCCCGGCGCTCACATCGGCAACTCCAACTTGCGGAGGTCGAACAACTCCGTCCGCGCGCCGCCTTCGGCCGCACCTGCGAGCGCGATCCTGAGCGCGGCCAGGCTGCTTGACGATGCGGCCAGCGACCCGCCTATCGCGACCACCTTGATTTCTTCAGTCATAATTTCCTCTTTACCTTTGTGAACTTTTCCGTGCGCCTGTCCGCTTCGCCTGATGTTCTTGCCGTTCTATCGGCTCGCCGGTGTTCCGACGTGGTTGATTGTTATAAGTTTCTTCTCCGCTGAGTAGTTTCTTGTGAAGTGTGCTGTTCGGTGGCGTGAGACTCCGCACGCGCCACTTCCCGTTTACCTTAACTCACCTTCTCGTCGTGCCGGTCAAAGCAGTAGTCACGCCCAGACCGAGGTACACGCTTCCGGCGAAGTAGCGCTGCGCTCGTAAGAACTTGCGATTTCCCCGCAGCACATTGCCGATACCACCGGCCAACACCGAGTACACCGAGCCGCTCGTAAATCCCAGCATCACGACTATCGCCCCGAAGCATAAAATCTGCGTCGCCACCGCACCGCGCTCCGCGTCAATGAACTGTGGCAGAAACGCGAAAAAGAAGATCGCGGTCTTCGGATTCAGGACGTTCACGACCACGGCTTGCGAAAACGTGCGACGCAAACTCTTCTCTTCGATGGTCTCCGCTGCGGCGACTTTCTCTTGCGTCAGCAAAGTCCTGATGCCGAGATAAATAAGGTACGCCGCACCCGCATATTTGACGATGTTAAATGCCAGCGCCGACGACACCAGCACGGCGGAGATGCCGAAAGCGGCGGCGGCAACGTGAATCAGCGTCCCCGTCTCGACGCCCAGACTTGAGACAATCCCTGCGATGCGTCCATGTTGAATACTGCGGGCGATGATGTAGAGCGTGTTTGGTCCCGGCGTGAAGACGAGAATCGCAGCTGCCGCTGCGAATAAAATCAAGGTCGACCAATCGGGCATGGCTCTTTTACTCCTCTGGTTTGATCGGTGGAAGAGTGACCAACGTATTCTGCAACGCACGGATCAACCACTTCCCATCTCGCTTCACCATGACCATCGTCATGATCCCGTTAGTCGCCATTCGCTCTCCTGAAAGCGGGGAAGAACCCGGCCACTCCGAGCATTGCATGGACGATGGCAATGTCGGGCGTCAGGAAGCTGATCTTGTCCGCTCTCAGCCGGAAGTTCATTTCCTGCTTCCGCCGGGTCAACATCTCGTGAATCGCCCTGTGACCTTCCACGTTCTCCCTGTTCGACTTCCACCAACCGCCGCCCCGGTTGACGAAGTCCGCGTCGTCAGTGAACAACATGCCCCATGTATCCATGTCGTGGCTGTTCCACGCGTCCGCGAGCTCGGCGATTACCCTTCTTATGGCTTCCTCGTCCATGCTCTTGCCCTCAGCTTTACTTGCCCTGTCGCGGAGCTTGGCTCACGTTGTCTGTGCCATCAGGCGCGCGTCGTCTGCCGAACAAGAGCCAGTCGAGCGAAAGCGCACCGGGGCCGGTGACGATCAAGAGCAAGGCGACCGCCAGGTATCCGGCTGCCGACTCGTAGGACGACTTGCCCGGCGCATTGACGAACGGATCGCCGGCGGGCAGGTGCGCCATCCCGAGGGCGAACAGCATCACGAAGGCTATGCCGAGCGCGGCGACGGGCGTCAAAAGTCCCAGGATCAGCGCAATCCCACCGAAGAATTCCGCCACGGCTGCCAGCGCCTGAAGAATGCCCGGCGGCGCGTTCTCCCCCGCGAACGCATTCATCCACGTGAAAGGCGCTCCAATTTTCTGAGAACCGTGGAGCACCATCCCTAAGCCGAAAACGAGTCGCACGATTAGTAACCCGACCGCTCCGCGACCCATCACGAAATTGCCGAACAGAAAATTCATCATCGAAAACTCCTCTCGTCTGCTTTAGTTCTACGCTCAAATTGATTGAACAATCATTGATTAGTCAATCATCATCCTCGAAAAAACCCGAAGACCTGGCTCCAGGTTTCTACATCGGCACTGTTTAAGTCGCCTCGTGGACCTACCGCACCCGGGCGAGCAGCTTGCCGAGTTGCGCCTGTTCCTGCGGGGACAACGCGGCAAATGCGGCCTGGTTGCCTTCCTCCACCGGCTCGTCCAGCCGCTTGAGCAGAGCAAGTCCTTTAGCTTTGATCCGGCAATACACACAGCGGCGATCTTTCGTGCAACGCTCACGCGCCACCAGCCCTTTGGCTTCGAGGCGGTCGATCATCCGCGTGATGCCGGGCGCGCGCTCGATCATCCGGTCGGCGATGGTCAGCGTCGGCAGCCCTTCAGGCTCCGCGCCCCGCAGGATGCGGAGCACGTTGTACTGCTGTACGGTGATGCCGTGCGGCTCGATGATGGTCGCGAAAAACGCCCGCACCCGATCAGCGGTGCTGAACAAGGTGACAAATGCATCTCGGGCCTCAGACGCAACAGGGCGCGCCCGCTTCGCCTCGGGATGCTTGGGGGTAATTGCCATTCAGCGTTATCATACGAATCAATGGTTGACGCGTCAAGTATAAGCCGCGCACGGGCGGCAACGATGTTTCCTGGACCTTCGTGAAAATCTTATGCTAAGAGCACAGTTTCCTGCTGCTGACGCTTAGCCGCCTGAGTCGGGGTATACTGCTCGCAACTAAACCAAGACTGTAAAGTCAGCGCCTCTGCGCTTGGGACTGTCCGGCGCTTCGCCGACTGCCGGCAGTCACCATTTATCGGCTTGATGCTACATAGCGACCCCGCCGGTAAAAGGCCCGAGGGGAGCGAGGAGTGGCGGTGGCGCGCTGTCCGTCATCAAAGCGAGGTGTTCACGGCCTCCATGCGTTCATCACATTTCATCCGCCCGCGCGCCGGGATTATTTTGATG